>JAOAHK010000030.1 GCA_026415275.1 Anaerolineales bacterium | reverse complement strand
AGATGTGTATAAGAGACAGGATAAATATCTCTCGTTCCCAAAGGAGGTTTCGACAGGGGTTTACAATGCTATGAATCCTTAACAAACCCTTGCATCGTCCAAATATTCAGGGCTTGCTGTGCTATAATGTCGAAATAATAGGAGCATGCGATGCACGAGCCGGTTCTGGTTCTGAATGCCAACTTTGAGCCGATCAATGTCTGCACGACGCGGCGAGCCATCATGCTGGTGATCAGCGGCAAAGCTACTTTGGTCATGAATGGCCGAGGCGAAATTCACACGGTCAATCGCTGCTATCCACGCCCGTCGGTCATTCGTCTTGAGCAAATGGTCAAACGTCCCCGCCCAACAGTGCGCCTGACGAAAAAAGAAATCCTGCGCCGCGATGATTACACCTGCCAATATTGTGGGCAGCGTTCTCCCTATCTGACTGTTGATCATGTCATCCCGCGCCGCTATGGCGGACAATACGCTTGGGAGAATCTGGTTGCTGCGTGTCCGGCTTGTAACCACCGTAAAGGAAGTCACACGCCCGAACAGGTAAACATGCGCTTGCTGCGTCCGCCCAAGGCGCCGCCAGCCAACGCAACTTATCTGTTTGCGCGCCATTTGACAAACAACGAAGAATGGTTGCCCTTTATGGAAGGGTGGTAAGTTCAGAAGGGGATTTTCAAACGGTCTTGGGCTAAGCCTACCACACCGTCAAACGTTAAGCGAGCTAGCGATTCCCATTCCCGAATGCGTCCGTCCTCGGAAGGGTAGTGGATGAGGTATAAAGCCTTTGCCCCGGCGCGCTTGGCGATCTCCCCGGCTTGCTGCGGGCTGGAATGACCGCGATATTCACCGACCGCTTCGTGAATTAAGGCTTTCGCTTCCTGAGCTAACTCCACAACTTCCTCACACGGTTCTGTATCACAGGAATAGGCAACGCTCTCACCCGTCCAGCGATTTTTGACGCGCAACCCAACGGCTGGGATCAGATGTCGCACCGGCGAGCTATATACCTCAAATTGTTCACTTTGGAAAACCAAGTTCATTCGCTGGAGTGGCAGACGATGAATTTCGATCGGAAATATGCCGTTCCAAGTCTCCCATTGGAAGAGTTCCATCATTTTTTCAAACCGCCAAAGGGTATCCTCTAAGCCATAGATGTGTAAGGGTTTTTGCCGCCCCATCAGCCAAGAACTCATTAGGAAAGGGGCAACGCCAGCGACATGGTCGGCGTGAAAATGGGTTAGGATCAAGTGTCCTACTTTGAGCGGATCATAGCCCTGTTTTTGCAGCGGCACAACCAAATTGTTTGGACAATCGATTAAGATCAACTCATCTCTTCCAACTACCAAGAGGTGAGTGTTTTCGTGGTCAAGGGTTGGGATTGCACTCGCAGAGCCTAGAATGACTAACTCGGCAACATGGTTCAGCATAAAAACTCCTTCGTTCAGATTAGCGGCTGATCAACCACAACGCTAGGCGTGGGGTGATTAACATCTCAATCAGTGCTGCAGCGAGCAGGAGGGGCATTACTAGCCCAACCATGACCTTCGCCCAATCTGACAAGGCTTTTAGCCATGCTTCGCCCACGGTTTGTCCGCGCGCGGGTGCAGCAAAGGAAGCACCCATCCGCAAAATTGCACCGCCAGACAATAAGATCGCCGGCACCTCAAAGATGGCGTGAGGCAGGATAAAAGCACCGATAAAGGTGTAGGGTGAAATTCCAACTTGAATCAGGCTTGCCATAAAGTAACCGATCAGGGCAAAGGGAAGCATGAGCACCAACATACCCAAAACGCCAAAGGTGAAGAACCCACCCAAAGAGGCCAAGAAAATCGCCCGCAAATTTTGAAACCACACCACTCCGGCTGTATAGGAGGGCAGCAATTGTAATCCTGCCAAACGGTTGACCAGCTCGCCGCTGTTCCAATATTTTTGGATGTATTCGGCTGGCAAAACAAATTCCTTCGCTTGTGAAAAGCCAACCAATCCGCCGAAGAACAACACCAAAACGGATAAGCCGCTGGGCAACAGCGCCTTGCGTGTGCTGAGCAGCACCTCTGTTCGCCACCAGTTCCAGACAGAACTCCCTTCGCCTTTGAAAAATCGCCAAAACGTGCGCCCGATCCAGCGCAAGTTTAGGGCATCCATTTCCCGCTCAAGGAGTTCTTCGCGCCGAAATTGCGCCAAACCGGAACGGATGAGCAAGCCAGCAATGATAAACAAACCGACTGCAACCCACCATAGAGCGGTGTAGCGTCCCCAGAACATCAATGCACTTTCGGCTTGTAAAAGCATTGCAATCGGAATGATGATAAATGAGGCTAGTAGATTTGCCGCCCGCACCGAAGTGGTTTGAGAGGAGATGACCACGGCGCCGCTGACCATGACCAAGGCTTGCATGGTCGCTAGAACAAAGATTTGGATGATAAACATCGGATCGGCGCGCCAACCAACTTTATAGATGACGCCGAAAAGATAAACTGTGGTGCCAAGATAGCTCGATAGAAGAGGGGGGGTAAGCGAAGCGAGCAATTTGCCGAAATACAATTGCCGATCGGATAACGGGGTGCAGAGCAAGGGTTCAATGGTGAGCCGCTCTTTCTCTCCCACAAAGCTCTCTAGGGCAATGACCAGAGAGATTGACATGGGGAAAAACCCCACAACCATCAGCAGAAAGGGAATGAGTCGTTCCCCGATAATCGGGGCATCATATTGCTGCACGAAATTGACCAAGCGGTTGGCGGTGTAATTCATCAGAACCGGAAAAAACAGAGTGAGGATGATAATGGGCACAATAATCCGCCAATCCCGAAAATGCTCTCGCACTTCCCGTCCTGCAACCAATAAAATTCCCGCCAAATAATCTCTAAGCTGTTTGATAGACATTGTTCAATTTACCTTCAACGGCGTGTAAATACACCTCTTCTAAACTGCAAACCTGCTCTTCGATGGTTAGAATGGGTAAACCTTGTCGGGTGAGCGATTGAATGAGCAATGGGTTAACTGTTTCAGGTTGCGCAGTTTGGTATTCCAACCAATCTTTCCCTTGACCTAACCACTTGGCACCTTCGACTAGAGAAAGTGGATGACCATTGAGGGGAGCGGCAAAACGAATGCGAAAACGCGCTTGATCTTGTAAAGCGAATTTTAATTCCAAGGGGGAACCCTTAAGGACGATTCGACCGTGGTTGATGATGGCGATCTGGTCGGCAATTTCTTCAGCTTCGCTCAAATTGTGGGTACAAACGATGATGGTGCGCTCCTTCGAGCGCAATTCCCGAATCGCATCACGCACCAAGCGAGCGCTAGCGGGATCCATCGCCGAGGTTGGTTCATCCAAGAGAAGAACCCGCGGTTTGTGTAGCAAGGCGCGCGCAAGGGCTAACTTTTGGCGCATCCCTTTGGAAAACTGTCCAATTTGCCTGCGCCGCACTTCTGCCAACCCAAAGAACTCCAACAGCTCTTCGATGCGTTTTTTTCTTTCGCCGGGCAGCAGACGATAGGCACGCGCAAAAAAATCGAGATCCTCCTCAGCCGACATAAAGGGATAGAGACCATGTCCTTCGGTGAGTACTCCCACTGCGGCACGCACTTCGTCTGGGTGAGTCAGAATGTCGTAACCGGCTACACGCGCCGAACCGCGGGTTGGGCGCAAAATAGTGGTCAACATGCGCACGGTAGTCGTCTTGCCAGCGCCGTTTGGACCGAGCAAAGCCAACACCTGGCCGGCCTCCACACGCAAGGTGACCCCGGTGACCGCCCAAAAATCTTTGAAGGCTTTGCTCAGGTCTTCAGTTTCAATCATACCTCTATCATATCCAGAACCGCCCTAGTTGGCAATAAGGAATTGAACGAACTGACCTAACAAAAACGTAGGTCTAAGAGAAAATCCTAATCCTCCGGGCGATGTTCAACCGATTTAACCTCATCTGCGCGATGGCGCATGGCAAAGATCATGGCTGCGCTGAGCAAAACCACCAGCATAACAGTTTGATTGGTGTTCAGGCCGCCAATGCGGGCAGCATCAAGGCGCAGAAATTCCAATAAAAAGCGCGCAGAAGGGTAGGTAACGAGGTAGATCAGGAATAAATCACCTGCTTTCAAATGTTCTGCATAGCGCTTGCCCAACCAAAGCAGCAGCGCCATATTTGCCAGGTTGAATAGCGATTCGTACAGGAAGAGGGGATGGTAATAGGCAACCTCTTTATAAGTTGGCAGACGGTGTTCTGGCGCAATGAAAATTTTCCACGGCAAATCGGTCGGCAAGCCATAGAGCTCTTGGTTGACGAAGTTGCCCCACCGGCCGATCGCTTGTCCTAGAGCGATTGCCGGCGCAGTCATATCTAACCACTCAAGGAAGTTTAGGTTCTTGCGGCGGGCGTAGACCCACAGGGCAAATCCCCCGCCGATGATCGCACCCGGGATGCCCAAACCGCCGTTCCAGGTAGCAATCGCTTCGAGGGGATGGGTCAGGTAATACCAGGTTGTAATGCCGCGTTCCACCATCGATGGGGGTGGGGTAAGGATATGCCACAAGCGCGCTCCAACAATTCCCCCAATCAACACCCAGAGCAAACCATCCCAAACCAAATCGGGATTTAAGCCGCGCTGTTTCACCCGGCGCGAGGTCAACCATGCCGCAGCAATGACTCCCGTCATGAGGATCATTCCATAATAGGGTATGAGCAACGGACCAATACGGATACCGGGGATCATCGGTAACCTCCTCCTTGTCGAAATTGACGACGAACATCGAGGATGCGCTGTAGGGCAGTGATGTGGGTAAACACAGCCAAAATCCACAGCGCAACCAAGGGGATATTGAAAACCAACGCCGGCGCCAGGACGAGATAGCGTTCAAAACGAGTGAGGATGCCCACTTTGGTTTCGACACCCACCGATTGCGCTCGCGCTCGGATGTAAGATACCAAGACAGAGCCAGAGGCTGCTAAATACACCAAAGCAGCCGGCAGCCATTCCTGACGGCCGATATAGTGGATTAACAATCCACCATAGATTGCGAGTTCGGAATAGCGATCGGTGACCGAATCCACAAACGCGCCAAATTGGGTGGGATGCCCGCGCAAACGTGCCATAGCGCCATCCAGCGCATCGACCGGACCCATCAGCAGAACGAAGATCCCCCCAATGGTCATTTGCCCCTGCGCCAGAAAATATGCACCAACTGCGTTGCCAATCAACCCAATCAAGGTGACTGTGTTAGGCTGCAAACCAATCCGATTGAGGAAAGCTGCCAAGGGGTTGAAAATATTGCCGAATTTGCGGCGCATCCAATCGGTTAAACTCAGACGCTCTTTCTTTTGGGTAAGTTGTTCAGTCAAGAAATGGCTCCCATGTAGAATGTGAGGATATTCAAGGCGTATCCTAACCGATAGGGATACGCCTGTCAAGAAAATCTCTCATCGATTTCGCTGACGCACTGCCTCAAAAATCAAGATCGCAGCGCTCACAGCGGCGTTGAGCGACTCCATTTTGCCTGGCATGGGGATGAACACTCGGTGTTGGGCTATGGAGCGCGCAATTGGACTTGCTCCTTCGGCTTCACCACCCATCACGAGCGCAAAAGGCTGGCGAAAATCTGCTTGATCGTATGCAACCTCGCCATGCGCATCGGCAAGATAAACGGTCAAATGATGTACTTCAACGATTTGCCTAATCTCATCCCAACTTAGGCGCATCATCGGAAGGCGGAAATGGGCACCCATTGCAGAACGCACCACTTTGGGTGAATAGACGTCAACGGTTGCGGGTGGAAGGAACACCGCTTCTACAGCCGCTGCGGCTGCACTGCGTAAGATTGTGCCGAGATTGCCAGGGTCGCGCAAAGCATCGACTATCAACACAAAAGAAAGCTTTGGGGGCAAAGAAAGGCTTTGCTGCTTGACCACCAATAAAACCTCTTGGGGTGATTCGGTGTCGCTGACCGCTTGTAGCACCCTGGGGGAAACTTCCTCTAAGAGAACTTGACGCTCTTCTAAGTTGGCGAGTAGATTTTGCACCCGCATATCGGTTGAACGAGTGAACAATGCCAGTTGAATTTGCCATCCCGACTGCAAGGCTTCCTCTGCCAAGCGCACCCCCTCAATCACAAATACGCCCTCTTCCTTTCGGCGCTGAGCGCGCGTTTGCAAGGCTCGGATCCATTGAATTTTGGGGTTGCGGGTGGAAGTGATCATGCTGAGGGTGGGCTTCCCCAGAGCTCCTGCCAGACCTTTTGAAAGGCGTCTAAGGTAGGCTGGTCAATGATGGTCACCCGCACAATCCGCAAGGTTCCGCTGGGCTGTTTTTGGAGAAAGTCAGCAATGGTTTGAAAAATCAACCGCGCAGCGCGCTCTTTGGGAAAGCCAAAGATTCCTGTGGAGATGGCTGGCAGAGCTAGGGAGGTGCACCGAAGTTGTTCCGCCACCTGCAGCGAGCCCTGCACGGCAGTACACAGCTTTTCATCTTCATTCCCTTCACCCCAGACCGGTCCGACAGCGTGAATGACATAGCGGCAGGGCAATTGACCTGCGCTGGTATAGGCAGGGCGTTCATGAGAAACAGGTCCATGCTCCTGCACCCAACGATCGCTTTCTTGTTGGATCACCTCGCCACCACGGCGCACAATGGCGGCGGCGACACCGCCTCCGTGCTGCAAGTAGCGATTGGCAGCGTTGACAATTGCGTCCACGTTCTCAGCGGTGATGTCACCATGCACAAGTTGCAAGCAGCGTTGATCGGAAAAGGTTTTTTCGTGAATAACCTGTGCCATAGCTGTTCGCTCCTGATGTCGTTCTCACACTCTAAATTCCCTAAGGCAACAAATACCAATCCAAAAAGCGTTCGATGCGTTCATAGGCATCGAGTTGGGTGGCGCGCATCAAAAAACCGTGTGGTTCGCCAGCATACGTTTTGTACTCGAAGACCTTATCCAACCGCTTTAGCTCATACACGATCTCTTCCGAAGCTTCGGGTGGCACGATGTCATCCTCTAAACCGTGCAATAACAAAATAGGTTTTCGGATGTTTTTGAGGTCATAAATGGGCGATCCTGCTACATACACGGCGCGGTTTTTGGCTGGATGGCCTAAAAAGATTTCGGTATAAAGGCGAAGTTTGCGGTTGCATTGTGCCCACGAACTGATCAGATTGCTGTCGCCGTATTTAGCGATGCCACACGCAAAACGATAAAAGGGATCGCGAGAGAGAACGCACATCGTGAGATAGCCGCCGTAGCTTCCCCCCATACTGGCAATGCGGCTGGGATCAACCTCTGGTAACCGGGCGAGGAACTGGGCGGCAGCAAGGCAGTCTTCGACATCTTTCCCCCCCCAATCGTTATAATTGGCGTGTTCAAAGGGGATTCCGTACCCGGTTGAACCGCGGTAATTTGGGGCGATGAAGGTGTAGCCCTTGGCAACGAGATATTGAGCGAGAATGTCCCATTCATAGGCGTATTGCGCGGAGGGACCCCCATGCGGATGGACGATGGCTGCTCGGTTGGGTTGCTTCGGACGGTAAAGAAAGGCGGGAATCTCCAAGCCATCCCAAGCGCGATAGCTGATCGCTTCTGGCATCACCCGTTCGACGGCAGCAAGGGCGGGCAGAAGCGAGAAGGTTACCTGTTCCACTTGCCCGCTTTCAAGGTCCAAACGGAAAATTTCTGGCGGATGCAGCGGATCTTCGTATTCAAAAGTCAGGAATTTCCCATCTGGACTCCAACAAGGGTTGTTGTGAACTCCTTTCCCACCCCGCAGTAGATGATAGGCTGCGTTTTCGATTTCCAGAAGACCCAGTTCAACAGCTCCGCCATGATTCACTGTGATGGCGAGTTTTTTGCTATCCGGTGCCCATTCATAGTGCACGACATCTGCGGATAGCTTAGAAAGCTGATGTAATCCTTCGCCGTTTGGGTGGATCAACCATAAATCGTTCCAACCCCCTTCTTCACTTGTAAAAGCTATCCACTGTCCATCGGAAGAGAAGCGCGGTCGACCCACTCGGATTTTGGCTTTTCCGTAAAGGGTGCGCGTTTGCCCACTCTCCAAATCGATCAGACACAAATCGGAGCGGTTGAGATCGTCAAAGCGGCGTAACACGTAGGCAACGCTTTTCCCATCTGGCGCGGGTTCGGCATCCCAATGATCGCCTTCGGCGGAGTCGGTGAGGGGACGCGGCCATCTGCCTTCAATATCGGTCATCACCAGTTGATCGGCTTCATGTCGTTCGACCGTGACGATCAGATGTTGGGAATCTGGCATCCAACGCGGGCTGCTTGCCGAATCGGTGAAGTCGGTCAATTTCTGCGGCAATCCTCCCTCGACAGGGACAATGTGCACATGTTTGTGTAAACCAAAGGCAAGCCATCTACCATCTGGCGACCATTGAGGGATTTCGTCGTCCCAATAGGCGGTCAGCTTGCGGTCTAGGCTGAGCTGGGCGGGAATGCCGCCTTGGCTAGGCACCTGAAACACATTACAAAAATGGCTATCATCCTTGATAAAGGCTATCCACTTGCCATCTGGGGAGAGTTGGTGATTATAGATGCGTTCTTGGGAGACCAGCAGGGAGAGGTTCCAACCCTTCGGTGGTTTCAGGTCTGGCCTGGGCAAAGCGGGCCAGCCATTGCGCTCGTATTTTTCTTTTAGTTCAATGAGTTTGGACATCTTTATTTCCTTTCAGAAAAAGAACCCTGACTTTCCGATCAACTAAACAACACTTCCAAATCTTCTCGGGTCAGAGATTTGAAAACACTTCCGTCAGCATGGATAATTTGATCCACCAATTGCCGCTTTTTCTCCTGCAGCAGCAAGATTTTCTCCTCAACGGTGTTGCGCACAATAACCTTGTAGATAAAAACTGGCTTATCTTGCCCGATGCGATGAGTTCGGTCGGCGGCTTGGCGTTCAACCGCCGGGTTCCACCATGGGTCGAGGTGGATAACGTAATCCGCTGCGGTCAGGTTTAGCCCCACTCCACCAGCTCTTAGGCTGATTAAGAAAAATGGCAGATTTGGATCGTTCTGAAAGGTATCCACTTGACTCTGGCGATTGCGGGTTTGACCATCTAAGTAGACATAGGGTACAGAGCGGCTATCTAATTCGCGGCGGATGAGATGAAGCGCTTCGACAAATTGAGAAAAGATCAGAGCCTTATGTCCCTCTTGCTGCAAGATTTCCAGCGTTTCAAGCAGCCAGGTGAACTTCGGCGCTTCGCCATGAAAATTGACATCGACCAATGCCGGATGGATACTGATCTGACGCAGGCGGAGCAGACCTTCCAGAATTCTCATGCGCTGATCCGGGGTGAATTCGGGCTCGATCGTTCCGAGTAACAGCTCCCGATAGTAATCGCGCATCTTGCGATAAAACTTTTCTTGTTCAGCGCTCATCTCTGTATAGACAATGCGCTCTTCGCGCGGCGGCAATTCGGGAGCAACCTGGGCTTTGGTGCGCCTTAAGATAAAGGGATGCACCAATTTGCGCAAAGTCTCTGCCGTCTCTGCGTCGCCTTCGCTTTCGATGGGGTTGGCAAATTCGTTACGAAATGTCTCCAAGCTGCCCAACAGACCGGGTTGCAGAAAAGCAAACTGAGACCAAAGCTCAAAAGTGTTATTTTCAATTGGTGTTCCCGTCATCACCAGACGATGATTGCAATTCAGCAGGCGGACGGCTTTGGCACTTTGGGCTAGGGGGTTCTTAACTGCTTGCGATTCGTCTAAAATCACAATGTCAAAATGATATTTGCGCAATTTATCCACATCGCGCAAAACGATCCCGTACGTGGTCAAAACAACGTCCGCTTCATCAAAAACTCGAAGATCTTTGGGGCGATCGGCTGTGCTGTAATCGAACATGCGTAACTCGGGGGTGAATCGTTCGGCTTCCCGCTGCCAGTTGATCAACAGGGATTTGGGCACAACCAAAAGGTGAGCTGCCTCAGGTTTCTGGGTTTCTTTCAAGGACTGCAAAAACGCCAACACCTGAACCGTTTTTCCGAGCCCCATATCATCTGCCAAACAGCCGCCCAATTTAAAGCGATACAAAAAATGTAGCCAATCATATCCTGCTTTCTGATAGGGACGCAGTTCGCCGCGAAAGCCTTGTGGCAGGGGCTGGGGTTCGATCTGCTCGAATTCGCGCAGGCGTCTGCGGCGCTGTTCGAACTCTGCAAAGTTGCTGTGCAGTTCTGCCTCGTCCAAGAGGATATCAACGAGAGGCAGTTGCGCCTCGCTGAGCTCTAATCCTCGTTCGGTGGCTTTTCCGAGCGCAAAAACCTTCTTGAAGCGCTTAATCCAGTCTTCTGGAATTTGCCCAATCGATCCATCGGATAGTTTGACATAAGAGTGTCCTTTTAGGATCGCTGTGCGCACTTCCTTCCAGTCCGCTGTGTGGTCACCAAATTTTACGTGGAGCGCTAGATCAAACCAATCAATCCCCGAAGACACTTGCATGGAGAGTGTAGGTCGAGCGCGATTGACGCGTACCGATTTGATGCGATCTTCGCCAAAGATTTCAAATCCATCTTTGGCTAATAAAGGAAGATATTTGAGCAAAAAATCCAATATGTGCACCTTAGCACGTAAGGTGTAGCGGCCGGGTTCATTGACAGAGAGCCGTTTTAAGCCATACCGAGTGCCAACTAATTCGGCTTCAACCGTATCTTCGAAAGTGCGGTTGCGGCGGATGTAGGTGGCAGCTCCGGGTTCCGCTTGAGGGGTGACAAGGTAGCCTTCGGTTGGTTCATAAGGCACTTCCTTGCCTAAATAGTTGAAACGCAATTCGACAATGAGTTCTCTGTTTTTCTCCGATAGATAAAGGCGAGGTTGCGGCTCAACCTCCTCATGATACTGAATACCCTCCCCAATCACGGAGATGGTTTCTGCAATCTTGGGGAAATACACCTTCATAAATTGATCGGTATACTCGGCTGGAACGTGGATTTTGGGTTCTTCGAGTAACTTTTCCAGCAAAAATGCACTAGGCTGCGAGACGCGCACCAAAGTATGATCGATGAGAAGTACGGGGGGCTTATTTTGAATTAACGTGGCTTTTTTATTGCTCAAAGGTTCTAACTTTTCCCCTAGGGTGAGGGCAAGATGCAAATCGGAACCTTGATCGGTCTTATTGAGCACCATCACAGCTTTCTCAATGGTTGGATGCAACGCAATGCGCTTGCCGAGCGTTCCTGAGGAACTGAGCTCGTAAAGGAGCAGCGGCGCACGCCAAAACCATTCTAGCTGATTACGGGTTGACAAGTAGCCGTAAAGCGCACTTGCCAAGAGGTAAGCACCGCTTTCGACATTCAGGCAATATTGTATCTCTCCTAAAGAACGCACGACCTCTGGTTTTCGAGCGGGTATCTTTTGCAAAAAGCTATCTAACTCGTCGGGGTTGTTCCAATCGATCGGTTCCAATGGTTCTTGATAGGCCTTACCGATATAAAGGCGCAACGGGATGACATCCCAATTGGAGGAATATCCCCGACCTAAACCGAAAACAATCACATATCGGCGCGCGGGGGGCGAACTGGAATATTGAGAGATTGCCCATTCTGTCTTTTTGAGCAACCAATCCATTTTGCGCTGCCAGGCAATTTCAGGCGGAATCGTCACTTGCCTGCGCGCTTGCATTGCAACAGCGACCAAGTGCTTGCAAAAGTACCCACTGGTCCCGACCGGGCAAGAACAGGAATACTCCAGTTGTTCCTCTTTCATTCTTAGGAGCGCCCGATATTGTTCTGTGCCCATGACAACCGCTTCTACTCTATCGGTTGTAACATGCTTCAAAGTCACCCGATTTGTAAAGAAGTACGAGCGACCGCGTTCAAAGTAAGTCGGCCCAGCCAGACGCATCAGGGAGGAGTCATCCAAATAATCTGCAAGAACGACCCGTCTATTCATCTTTCCTAAATACTATCAACCGCAAAAAACTAATCCCTTGATTGATCGCGATGCAATCCACTATCTTACCACAAGATAGCGGCAAATGGCTGAGCGAGACTTCTCAGAGTAGCTGCAAAAAGAGAATAAAGATGAAAATTGGCATAAATATACTATTGATTTTTAAGAAACAATCTGCTATACTTTTCGTTAATGAGATAATCTTTCTCTGATTTCTCCACAATCGAAAGAGCAAACCCGCCGCGAGACGGGGACGCAAAGCCAAGAGTCTTAAGGGGACGATCAGACGGTCTGGCTGCCGAAAAGGAGAGTCCCATAATTTTTATTCATAATGCAGGAGGTGTAATGATGAGAGAAAAGAGTTCTTTATTCTCCGGGCGCCCCTCGTTGCGGAAGATCATCGGGTTTGCGCTGATTGTGGTGTTTGTCTTTGCAACGCTGTGGGTAAGCCCCGTTCAAGCTGAAACAGACACTGGATGTACCCTTACGATTACCGCTTTCAAATTCGAAGACAAGAATGGAAATGGTTCTCAAGAAAGCGGTGAGGGTGCGCTGAGTGGCTGGACCTTTACCCTAACCCGCCCCAATAATACTACGGCAAATGGAACAACAAATTCGCAAGGGAAAGCAGTTTTTTCGACCAGTTGCAGCACCGGTATCTATACCCTGACAGAGACCCTGCAAAGCGGCTGGTATAACACAACCCCGCTCAGCCAGCAATGGACATACTCTGGTGGACAACAATCAAAATCTTGGACCGCAAATTTCGGCAACGCCAAGTATTCCAAGATCACCGTCCGAAAATTCGAGGACAAGAATGGCAACGGAAGCAAAGATAGCGGTGAGGGATGGTTAAACGGCTGGACGTTTACCCTCTATAACAACAATGGCAACCAAATTGGCAGTGGTTCAACGAGCGGTAGTGGTAGCAATGCCGGCACACTGACTTTTGGAAATTTGACCAGCGGCACGTATAC
>JAOAHK010000311.1 GCA_026415275.1 Anaerolineales bacterium | reverse complement strand
GGGGAGAACCCTCACCCCCGGCCCCTCGCCCACGGGGCGAGGGGAGAATAGATCGCAGGCACTCCAGCCTGCGCACTCTTGACGGGATTGACAAGCCCATTGAAATTGGTTAAAGTCAAACTCGAAGTTCTCAACTTGAGGTGTAGTATGAAACTCTACGTGGGTTGTGACTTGGGCGGCACCAATTTGCGCGCTGCTTTAGTGGATGTTGAACAAGGCAAGGTGCTTTTGCAAAAAACCACGGCAACCTTAGCCCGTCAGGGCCCTGAAGCTGTGATGCAGCGCATGGCGGCTTTGATCTCAGAAGTAATTGCGGATGGAGGCTATACCCCGGCGCAGGTGCAGGGTGTTGGCATTGGCGCGCCAGGTTTGCTGGATTTGGAGAAAGGGGAAACGTTATTTCTGACCAACTTCGCTGGCAACTGGCCACATGTTCCCTTGCGTGATACCCTTCAACGCTTGACCTCTATCCCGACCGTCTTAATCAACGACGTGCGTGCCATCGCCTTTGGTGAGTGGCGTTTTGGCGCCGGACAAGGGGTTGAGACGATGGTGGTGTTTGCCTTGGGCACGGGAGTTGGCGGGGGCTTAGTCATCAACGGTCAATTGCATCTCGGCTTGAGTGGCAGTGCGGGTGAGCTAGGGCATATCGTTCTAGACCCTAATGGTCCCCGCTGTGGCTGCGGCAACAATGGTTGTCTGGAAGTCTTTGCTTCAGGACCTGCCATTGCGGCGATGGGGATAAAGATGGTGGCACAAGGATTTGCAACGCGCATTGCTGACCTTTGTGCAGGGGATTACAATCGCATTACCGCTGCCCTGATCGCTCAAGCTGCTCAACAAGGGGATGTCATTGCCAGAGAGATCTACGACCGAGCCGGTGAAGCACTGGGCAGGGCGGCAGCCACTTTATGTGTCACTCTCAGCCCGCAACGGATTGTGTTGACTGGCGGTGTGGCGCGGGCGGGAGATTTATTGCTCAACCCAATGCGCGCAACCATGCAGCGGCTTGCGCGCGTGATCCCGGTCGAGCAGGTAGAACTGGTTCTGGGCAAGTTAGGCGATCAAGCAGGGGTGATCGGCGCAGCCTGCTTTGCGGCCGAATAATCCTTTTATCTGATGGGAAATAAGCGAGGGCTAGGTCTCAATCCGAATGCAAGCCGCCTGATGTGTGGCACTTGCCGCTACAAAAGGCGGATCTTGTAATTGACATTCTGGAATGGCGATCGGACAGCGCAGATGGAAACGGCAGCCGCTGGGGATTTGGATGGGATTGGGTGTTTCCCCCTGCAAGATAATGCGTTCCCGACGCAGGCGGGGGTTGGGCACCGGCACCACCGAGAGCAAGGCTTTGGTATAGGGATGGAGTGGAGTTCGTAATATCTCCTGTGTGTGACCGATTTCGACAAAACGTCCTAAGTACATGACCGCAATACGATCGGCGAAAAAGGCCACGGTGCTTAAGTCGTGGGTGATGAATATGATGCTCACTTGGCGTTGCTTTTGCAGATCGCGCAGCAGGTTGAGAATCTCGGCGCGAATCGAAACATCTAACATCGAGACCGGTTCATCGGCAATCAACAAATCGGGTTGCAAGATCATCGCTGCGGCGATCACCACCCGTTGGCGTTGCCCTCCAGAGAGTTCGTGAGGGTAGCGAAAAAAGAAGTCCTCAGCCGGCCGCAAGCCGGCTTCTTCTAAAGCTGTGCGCACTCGTTCGAGCCGTTCTTCCCGCCGCCGCGCAATGCCATGCACGATCAGCGGTTCGGAGACGATTTCTAAAATGGTTGCGCGCGGGTTGAGCGATTCGTAAGGGTCTTGAAAGATCATTTGCGCTTGCTGGCGCAGCAGCTTCAGAGACATGCGCGGCAAGGTTTGCTGTTCGCGGCTGCCCACACTTCCTGATTCAAAGGGGATTAAGCCTACCCGAGCCCGCCGTTCGAGCGTTCCCACTTCGCATCCCTCAAACAGGATTTGCCCGGCGGTTTGTTCTTCTAAGCCAATCAAAGTGCGCGCAATGGTAGTTTTGCCACAACCCGATTCACCAACTACCGCGAGCACTTCGCCACGGTCAAGGGTAAAAGAAACCCCATCCACAGCGCGCACCACTTTCGGTGGACGACGCAGCAGCCATTCGCCCAATGAACGGCTGATAGGGAAATGTTTGACCAACCGATTGACGATTAGGAGGGGTTGTTTGTCCATTGCATTTCTTTTCCCTCTAAAAGATGGCAAGCAGCGTAATGCTTTGCGGCAACCTCTCGCAACGGCGGTGGTTCGTAGCGACAGCGTTCCATGCGGGCAAAACAACGCGGCTCGAAGCGGCAACCGGGTGGCAAATCGGTCAGACGGGGAGGGGTGCCCGGGATCGAAGCCAGTGATGAACTTGGACGGTTGATGTCGGGAAACGATTCGAGTAATTTTTGGGTGTAAGGATGCTGGGCGGAGTTATAGATCTGATCCACCCTGCCATACTCTGCTACCTTGCCGCCATACAGCACGACAACCTGATCACACAGTTCGGCAACCACACCGAGATCATGCGTGACCAGCACAATCGCCAACCCTAGCCTTTTCTGGATATCCTTCAACAGTTCCAGAACCTGGGCTTGGATCATCACGTCCAAAGCGGTGGTTGGCTCATCGGCAAACAGCAAGCTCGGTGAGCAGGCTAAAGCCATGGCGATCATCGCCCGTTGGCGCATCCCACCGGAGAATTGAAAGGGATATTGGCGGCCGCGCTGTGGAGCAATGCCAACCAAATCGAGCAATTCTTGCACGCGCTGCCATGCCTGTTCGCGCGGCAGCAGACGATGAAGAAGGATGGCTTCTAAGATTTGTTCATCTACGCGCATCACCGGATTCAAGGCATTCATGGCGCTTTGAAAAATTAAAGCTATCTCCTTCCAACGATAGGCGCGCATCTGTTCTTCGCTCAGGGAGAGCAGATCAACCCCTTTGAAGAACACCTCTCCGCTGAGGCGCGCGTTGGGCGGCAGTAAGCGCAGAATGGACATCAAGGTGGTGCTTTTGCCACAGCCCGATTCGCCCACCAAACCCAGCGTTTGATAGGGGTAAACGTCAAAAGAGACGTCCTCCAGGGCGCAGGCTTTGACGTTTGCAGAAAGCTCGAAGAATGTGGTCAGATGGCGAACCGAGAGCAGCGGCGCAGTCTCGTTCACTGCTGGTCTCCCCGCTTGACAATATGGGCTTCACCCTCTAAGTGGTGTCCACTTAGACGAGGGTTAAGCATTTCTTCCAGAACGTTGCCCAGCAAGACACAGCCCAGTGAAACCCAGACGATGGCAAGCCCCGGCGGCAGGTAAAACCACCACGCGCCATTGCTGATCGCATTGCGGTCGAAGGCAAAGTTCAACATCGTACCCCAAGAGGGTTTGGTTGGATCACCCAACCCGAGAAATGCCAGACCCGACTCAATGAGGATGGCGGTTGAAAGGATCAAAACCGTGTTGGCGACGATCAGCGGCATTACCTGCGGCAAGATATGCTTGCGGATGATGTGAGCATGCCCAGTGCCAATTGCCCGTGCTCGGGCGACAAATTGACGTTCTTTGATGCTCAGCACCTGTGAGC
>JAOAHK010000310.1 GCA_026415275.1 Anaerolineales bacterium | reverse complement strand
GGTGTGGATCGTTTCGTACATTGGGCGGGACATGCTAGGAAGTTCGCCATGAATTTTGTACAGAGTTGCCATTTGGTTTTCCACCAGATGTCCCAGAAAACCCATACCTTCCACCGCCGTATCGAAACGCAAGGCGTCGGACATGACAAGAATGACTTTTTTGACAGCGTTCATAGCATTTGTCCTTTTCAGTTGAATGACGGATGCGCGCAGATATTGTACTCGATAATCTCACTACGCCAAGCTGTGCTTGGCATCTAGCTGTGGGTACTATGCGCGTACCGCCAAGCTCTGCTTGGTATCTAACCGACCAAAGGTCGGTGGTACTTGGCGCGTATCGCCAAGCTCTGCTTGGTAGCAGCCCGTCTCCTCGAGCGAAGCGAGAGACCTTCGCTTTTTTTGCTTATAATATTCATAGCCTGATTGGCAAAAGCGAAAGGAGACCCCATGAAATCCTCCAACCGTTATGCGTTGATCTTTGCTCTGCTTTTTCTGCTTCTCTTGCATTCCATCGGTACTTTAGTTGAATCGATTTACATTCTGGATTTGTTGAAAACCTCCCTTGACGAGAAGGCCTTGGGTTTGCTCTTTTTGTTCTCGCCGGTCTTTTTGCTCTTGCTCAAGCGGAGGCCTTCTAGGGCGTTGATTTGGCTGCTCTTTGTTATATTGTTCATAGGCCGTGGCTTGATTATCTTTCTGCCCACGGCTGGGCGGCTGCTGGCTTCAGGTCTCGCAAGTGCCGCTGCTTTATTCCTATTCCCCCTCTTGATCAATACCCAAAGCGATGGCGAAAGACCCACCGGGCAAGCGTTCTCTTTGGGGTTGGCGCTGGCGGTTGGGGCATCCATCTTGCTGCGCACCCTCGGTTACGGAATCGACTACTCTTTGCAAACGGAAGGCGGATGGTTGGGTTGGGTTTTGGGGCTGGGCTTGGGTTATGCCCTGAGAAGAGTAGCCTTCTTAGCGACCAAAGAGAAGCCTGCTTCGGCAAGAGAAGCTCTTTTGCCGTTGTTGGGGGTTTGGATGGTTTTCGCTTTGGTCTATTTTGCGTTTTCTGCCCCTTCTGTCTTGGCACGCTGGGCAGAAAGTGACTATCGGATGACCGTGTTCTTAATCAGTCTGTTGTGCCTTATTTGGGTAGGGGGTTTGATCCTTCGACCGACATGGATCGAAGACCTATCTCCAACATTAGTCTTGATCTGGAACCTGCTCTTCACCCTTGCCTTGACAACGACCCTTTTGGTCAACCGTGTCGCTTTCCCGCCCTCGCCCGACTCACCGCCGTTGATCGTTGGAGCGGCATCTTGGCAACAGCAAGCACCGTATTACCTAACCCTTTTGCTCTTCCCGGTGATCTTCCTTGATCTTTCTCTCTTAACTGAACCGTGGAAACGACAGCCGCCCTCCCTGCCCGCCCTAGCGGCTGGTATGTTGTTGGGGGTTTTTGTGCTGGTCCTTCTGATGTTCATGCAGATCTTCACCAACGTATGGGGCTATGTCGAGCCGGTCAGTCCATGGTTCCGCAACCAATTTTGGTTGCCTTATTTTCTGATGAGCGCGCTATTGACCCTTGCCGTCATCTTTCTCCGACCTCGCCTCAAAGGTGCTCAGCGAGCCTTGGAAGGGAATTTCTCCCCAAACTGGCTAGTTCTGTTTGTGGTTCTTTTGGGTGGCAGCGTTGCAGCGGCTTTTGTCACCACACAAGTGCGGCAGTTTACACCCCGACCGAACTCGCTGATCGTGCTGACCTACAACCTCCAGCAAGGCAACGACAGCTTCGGAGAACGATCTTACCAACGCCAATTGGCTTTGATGAAACAAATCGATGCCGACATTATCGCTTTGCAAGAATCGGATTCGGCGCGCGTCTCGCTCAACAACACCGACCTCGTGCGCTATTTTGCCGGCAAGCTGCGTTATTACTCCTATTACGGGCCGGGCCCGATCAGCGGTACGTATGGCACAGCGATCCTCTCTAAGTATCCTCTCTACAATCCACACATCGTGTTCAGTTACAGCGATCAAGATGAGATCGGCACAGCCGTGGCTGAGATCCAAGTCGATGGTAGGTGGTTCACCATCTACAACGTTCACCCGGATGGCTCGGATACGGCGATGATGGTCTTTGCCCAGAGCCTTTTGGAACAAATCGGAGATAAGCCGTATGTGATTGCGCTGGGGGATTACAACCTGCGGGATGACGAACCTGCTTACCAAGTCATTGCGGCGCGCTTGACCAACGTTTGGGAAAGCCTGTATCCCACTAAGATCAGTCCGCAGGGGATCGATATGTCCGGGCGGAATCGCATTGACCATATCTTTCTCTCGGCGCCGTTGCGCCCGCGTTGGGCGACCTACGTTTTGCCGCCCGATTCGGCGACCGATCACCCTGTGCATTGGGCGGAAATCGTTTGGGAGGAGTGAGTTGCGGCTTGCAGAACAAATCTTTCGAACTTTCGGAAGGTTTTTATAGATAATGCCAGAGCTTTTTAAGAATTTCATACTGCCAAGAACTGACCAAAGGTCGGTGGTACTTGGCGCGTACCGCCAAGCTCTGCTTGGCATCTGGCTGGCTAAAGGTCGGTGGTACTTGGTGCGTACCGCCAAGCTCTGCTTGGTAGCAGCCTGTCGTCTCTAGCGGAGCGAGAGGTCTTCGATTATTTTGAAGATGCCTCATTTCATTCGGCATGACAAGAGGGTGTTTGTATGAGAAAGGGGGATGTTCGGCATGACAACGGAGGAGCGGTAGGACAAGGGAGACGGTAGCACAAAGGAAGTCGGTGGGACAAGTGGAGTGGTGGCACAAGGGGGACAGTAGGACAAGAGAAAGGGATCAAGGGGTTAGAATTTTGAAAAGCCCCAGCACTCGGAGCCATCGGTAGCATGGCTCTGTAGCGCGACTCCTAGGAGGTGTGCTACAACATTTGTGTGGACACCCCGCTAGATAGAGAGATAACGAGAACTATGGTTATAATTAAAATGGCTGTGGGGGGAATCTCCCCAATCCTTATCCATTTGTTTGGAGGGCAAAATGTCTGACCGATTTGAAAATGTCACTGTTGTCAAAAAAGCCAATGTCTATTTTGACGGCAAGGTCACCAGTCGCACAGTTCTCTTTCCCGATGGCAGTCGTAAGACGCTCGGTTTTATGTTGCCTGGCGATTACGAATTCAACACCGGCGCCCGCGAAGTGATGGAAATCCTCGGCGGCGAGATGGATGTCCTGTTGCCCGGTCAGGAGAGCTGGCAGACCTTCAAAGCGGGAGAGTCTTTCGAAGTGCCGGCAAATTCTTCCTTCAAGCTTAAACTTAAAGTGGCGGTGGATTATTGTTGTTCGTATGGGTAGGGGAGTGTCTCCAGTTAAGAGTGGACAGTTAACCGTTTGAAGTCAAGCAGTCGGCGGTCAGGGCATGGTGGGTCACTGACCGCTGACCTCATTCATTGAGCAGCCGCAGGCAGACGTTCCCCTCTCCCTCTGGGAGAGGGGCTGGGGGTGAGGGCTGTCCCATTCGTTAACCTTTTCCACGAATCCCGCTAACAGAACGCCAACGGCTGAGCGCTACACCCACAACCTACAACACAAAACTCAAAACTCATCTACCCTGT
>JAOAHK010000309.1 GCA_026415275.1 Anaerolineales bacterium | reverse complement strand
CGACATGGCTTAGGCTCCTCTCAGTAATGTGAGATGAATAGGTATTCATAAAAGAAACCGCGCGAGATGGGCAAAGGATTCGCGGTGTTTGCGAGAATTTTTGGGTAAAGGCCGTGCCCCTCACCCCCACCCCCTCTCCACCGAGAAGAGGGAAGATCAACAATCCCTTCTTTGTCTTCCTAGTATCCTTATGTAAAATTTTTTTATTCAAACAGCAATCATGTTGGTTTATCGGGCTAGGCAAACTCTCCCGCCTAATCCCCACTTCCCTCAAACGGCTTGTATACCGTCTGCCGTGGCTAGCAAATTGGCTGCGGCAGCGGGTGAACCGCTCGATCGGACAGAGGTTGCAATGGGTGGAGATCACAGCAGGTGGCTTGCGTGGTCTATCTCTCTATCTTGATCTCACTCAAGAAAAAGATTATTGGCTTGGAGTATATGAACCAGAACTCCAGATGGCGATTCAAGAGCTTGTTCATGCCGGTCAGGTGGCTTATGACATCGGTGCCAATGTAGGCTATATCACCCTCATGTTGGCGCGCCGGGTAGGCCCCCAAGGTAAAGTGATTGCCCTTGAGCCGTTCCCGCAAAACGTCCAACGCCTTAGACAAAACATTGCTGCCAACGCCCACTTAGCTCCAATAGAGGTTGTTGCTGCTGCGGTTGTGGAAACAAATCGAAGCGTGCCATTTTGGGTTGGGCTATCGGATGATACAGGACGCGTTGGCGATCCCTCGCTTGAAGAACCAACCCCGAGAGAGAGCATCCTCGTAGAAGGCGTTGCCTTGGACGAACTCGTCTATAAGCAAGGTTATCCGAAACCCGATGTTGTTAAAATCGACATCGAAGGCGGCGAAGTGCTTGCCTTGCAAGGCATGAAGCGTTTACTGCACGAAGCACACCCTCTCTTGCTGTTAGAAACACACAATCGAGCTTGCACCGAAACTGCGTGCACCCTTCTAACTCAAGCAGGCTATCGGATAAGTCGCATGCAAAAAGGCTATCCAGCCCTGAACTGCCAACAAGAGCTTCCTCGTCGCGTTTACTTGGTAGCTTTTCCCCCTAAATAGGTGGATAAGATGCAGGAATTAGGCTCCAAAGAAATGTACGGTTTACGCGTTGGGGTTCAACAGCGCGTCTTACCCGATTATCGTGTGGCTTTTTTCACTTGTCTAGCCGATCGTTTTCCTGGACAGTTAAGTGTATTCGCCGGGAAGCCGTTAGCACAAGAGATGATCCGCACTGCAAACGGTGTTCCTCGGGCTCAGTATGTACCCGGGATCAATATACACCTCTTTCAGCCTGCTCACCCTCTGTATTTCTGCTGGCAAATGGGGCTACTTCGGTGGCTAGGGGAATGGAAGCCTCACGTATTGATTGTCGAAGCAAACCCGCGCTATCCAGCGACTAGACTGGCAGTTCGCTGGATGCACCAACATAAGGGGAAGGTTTTAGGCTGGGGTTTAGGAGCCCCACCGATAAAGGGCAGTTTGAGCAGCATTCGTCTTGCAGAACGGAAGAGTTTCTTAAGAAGCTTGGATGGCATCATTGCCTACAGCCGACACGGTGCAGAGGAATATTGTTTGGCGGGAATATCACCTGAGCGAATCTTTGTCGCCATCAATGCAGTGGCGCATCGACCGACTGATCCCCCTCCGCCCAAACCGCCACACTTCGAGGGTAAACCCAAAGTGCTGTTCGTAGGGCGATTACAAGCGCGCAAGCGTATCGATCTTCTCTTGCAAGCCTGCGCTGCATTGCCCAAGTCCTTGCAACCCGAATTAGCCATCGTTGGGGATGGGCCGCTACGTCAAGCCCTGTCAGAACTTGCCGCTCGGATTTATCCTTCCGCCCGTTTCTTGGGCGATCGGCGTGGCGCAGCATTAGACGAAGCCTTCACTTGGGCAGACCTGTTTGTTTTACCCGGCACTGGTGGATTGGCAGCTCAGCAAGCCATGGCGCACGGCTTGCCCCTTATCGTTGCCCACGGAGACGGCACCCAAGAAGACCTTGTGCGCCCTGAGAACGGTTGGTTGCTACCTCCCGATGATCTCACCGCTCTCCAAGCTGCATTGCATGAAGCACTAAGCGATGCTGCCCGTCTGCGCTGTATGGGCAAGGCGTCATTCCGTTTGGCAGTGGAGGAAGTAAACATCGAAGCCATGACGGGAGTGTTCGAACGCGCGATTTACACCGTGTGGGAAGGCACTTCAGGCCTACCTGCTCGCAAATCAGAGTCACCGGGTTGAAAGACAAAACGCAAGGAAATTGTTGTCTCCTCAATTTCAACTGAGCGTTCATCGTTAACTTGCCAATAAGGTCTTCCTTTGCCCGAAATCGATACCGTCAGCGTATCCCCCAAAGGCTCTTTTTGACGTAGAGCTTGGATCATCTGAATCAAACTCAGCAATTCTCCGACTAGCTTGCGCAGTTTCTCATCGGCAGCAATGATCTTGAGCGCCTCTTCATCGAAGAACAACCGCAAGGACTTAATATCTCTCCTTCCAAAGGCTTCTTGTACTGCATTGAGGATGTCAAATAAGATCTCCTCCACTCGGCGAGTTGGTCGGATTAGAGTGATTTGGCGGGAAAATTGCAGGTGTAGGTGTTCATCCCAAGCTTCAATTTCTATAACCAAAGGGCTTTGCATTGTGAACCCTTCTCCCAAAATGGAGGCCGGCAAATAAACTTCAAGCGTGATCTCTTGGCGCCGAAAGCTAAACGAAGTATGCGTCTGTACCGAGAGAGCTAAGCTTCCATCGCGCCGAAAAACCAACTTGGTGGATTGAGCAGTAAATTGCGCCTCACTCCATCCTTGCTTAAGCACCAATCTGCCCAATTCCGAAAGGTCAGGATCGTGAACCCTATTCGGGAAATTCCCCTGCGTTTCACCTTTATCCACCACAAATGGCATATAGGATGTTATTGGCAATGTTTCAATCTCTGATACTTGCACTTTCATTATGCTCTCTCAATATAAAGGTGGGTTTACATTTGTTATCGGCAGGGACAACGAAAGACTAAAGAGCGTGTTGGGAGGAAAAGTAACACCCCATTGTTCGCCTAAGGGCTAAGGTATAATTGGTATAGCAGGACGGGTACTCTTTAAGCCTATCCGATCAAACCCGCAAAGGTTGTGTCCATGTTTGAACAAGAGCAAGAACAGAACAAAAATACCATCCGTAAGATATTATCTGACCAGAATTATCCGCAGGGAGCTATAGAATGGAACCCGATTCCTTTTGCTGGCAAATGGGGCATTTCTACTTCGTTCTTTCAAATAGCTGCCCAATGGGCAAGAGATCAACGCGCAAAAGGAGAAGCCCCTCCACCCGTCGCCCAAATTGCGGCTCAAATTGCTAACCAAGTCGGTGAGGCGTTGAGCTTGCCCAGTGGATTTCAACGCATTGAAACCATAAATGGGTACTTGAATTTATACTTTGACCCTTTAGAATTCACTCGGCGTGTGGTGGACACGGTTTTAGAGCAAGGAGAACGCTTTGGCTGGGGAACACCCAAAGGTGAACGCATTCTAGTGGAATTTTCGCAACCGAATACCCATAAAGCTTTTCATGTTGGTCATTTACGCAATGTAGTGCTAGGGGACGCATTATGTA
>JAOAHK010000308.1 GCA_026415275.1 Anaerolineales bacterium | reverse complement strand
TGATTGGAATGGGCATGGATCCAGGAGTCTCGGATATTTTTGCCAAGTATTGTGAAAAACATCTCTTTGATGAGATAGAGGAAATTGGCATTCGTGACGGTGCTGCTTTAGAGGTTAGGGGGTATGAGTTTGCGCCAACGTTTTCAATCTATGATGCCCTAGAAGAATGCACCGACCCTGCCTTAGTCTGGGAGAAAGAGAAAGGCTGGTATGAAGTCGAAGCCTTCTCGGAGCCAGAACATTTTCCCTTTCCAGAGGGAATTGGTTACTTAGAGGTTGTTCATGTAGAGCATGAGGAAGTTGTCCTGATTCCACGTTGGGTCAAATGCAAAAAGGTAACCTTCAAGTATGGTTTAGGGGACAAGTTTATCAATGTCATTCGAGTTCTGAAAATGATTGGGTTGCATTCGCGCAAGCCAATCAATGTAAAGGGGGTACAAGTTGCGCCAGCGGATGTCGTTGCCGCCCTTTTGCCCGATCCCGCAAGGCTAGGGCCGCTGATGAGTGGCAAAACCTGTGTGGGTACTTGGGTCACCGGTTGGAAAAATGGCAAACGGCGCAGTGTGTATCTGTATCAATCCATGGATAATCAGGAGTCCATGCAAAAGTACGGCATCCAAGCCGTTTCCCTGCAGACAGCGGTCGGTCCAGTCATCGGGTTGGAATTGCTGGCAAATAAAATTTGGCAGGGGAAAGGGGTGCTTGGGCCTGAAGCGTTTGACCCAGACCCGTTTCTTGAGCGAATGCCAGCGTATGACTTTCCGTATCAGATCATAGATTTCGATGAAGAAGACGTGAAGCGGTTGATTTGAAAAAAAGATTGTCAATGAATTAGGTAACGAATGAAATCCAAATAAAGGAATTAAGGTCACACTCTCAGCTTACTCTGTTTTTGGTCTAGCGGGCACGATTTATCCTGCCTTCCGCGATCCAGCGTGAGTTTTGTGTGGAAGCAAGCTCTATATAAACCTTACGCTATGAGCCGTAAGGCTAGACTTATTGAAGATCAAGGGCAGGATGAATCTTGATTTACGAGACGGTTTCCAAGCTGGCAACCTGCTCTTTTTCGCTTAAGGTTAGCACTTTCGCCAAATCAAGCAAAATGATCAATCGCTCTCCGACTTTGGCAATGCCGGTGATAAATGCGCTGTTGATGGTCGTAACTATCGGGGGTGGTGGCTCGATAACCTCGTCTTGAATTCTGAGGACTTCTGAGACGGCATCGACAATCATACCGATTTTCATACCATCCATTGAGACCACAACAATTCGCTTCTCATCTCGGGCGGACTCTGCACCCTGATCTTTTTGCATTAAGCCAAACCGTTTGCGCAGATCCATGACTGGTAGTACGCTGCCACGCAAATTCGTAATTCCCTCCACAAAAGAGGGTGCTTGGGGGACAGCGGTGATGGGCTGCATCTTGATGATGCTTTCAACGGCAGCAATATCAACTCCATAGTGTTCTTTTGCTAACTCAAAAACAACAAGTTGACGTTCCATTTCTTGTTCTCCTCGAAAAGGTGATGTTTTTTACACCGGTGAGTTTCCCGTTCCGAGCAAGATCGAGACATTTTCTTTGGGAGGTGAAGATCGATGTTCTAGAGTTTCGTCCCCATCAAGCCGAAAGTGAGCGACAATGCGGTTTAATTCTGTTGCAAGCGCAGCAAGGGATTGGGCTGCTGCTGCTACTTCTTCCACTTGGGCGGTCATCTCTTCGGCCGAAGCTGATACTTCTTCAATGGCTGCCGAGTTCTCTTCTGAGACAGAAGCAATGTTCTCAATCGCTTGACCAACAACCTGCGCTGATCCAGCCATTTGTTCTGTTGAAAGAATGTTCTGTTCTAAAACTGCGGAGACCGTATCCATTGCGCTGACCATTTCGTCGGCTGCTGTTTGCATTTGTGCTGAAGCGCTGCTTGTGTTTGAGGCGCGCGTCTGAACCATTTCAGCAGCATCTAAAATATTTGAGAGAGAATTGCCCGATTCATTTGCCAATTTCATTCCTAAATGAACTTCTTCGGTGGTCTCATCCATAGAGGTAACCGCTTCCTCTACAGTTGCTTGAATGCGCTTGACCAATTCACCAATTTCCTTGCTTGATGAGGCGGCCCGTTCTGCCAACTTGCGCACTTCATCTGCAACAACGGCGAAACCTTTGCCGTGTTCGCCAGCGCGCGCTGCCTCTATTGCGGCATTGAGGGCTAACAGGTTAGTCTGAGCAGCAATATCTTGGATCGTTTCAACAATTGAATGAATTTCTGCCGACCTTTGCCCCATCTCGCGCACTTTTGCTGCCGAACTATTCACTTTGGAGACAATGGTTTGCATACTGCGGATGGTCGCTTCAACGCTTTTGAAACCATCCTGGGCAGCTTTTGTGGCATTGATGGCGTTCTCGATCACAGTCTGAGCATTGGAAGCAACTTGACGAATGATGGTAGAGATTTGAGCGGTGACATTCGAGGCTAGTGAAACTGCTCTAGCTTGTTCCTGAGCGCCGCTAGAAACTGCTTCAATGGCGCGGGTAAGTTGTTCAGTCGAAGCAGCCGTATGAGAAATTGACTCGGATTGCTGACCAATACCTTTGGCGACCTGTTGAACCGTTGCCGCAATTTGTGAGGTAGCCTGTCCAGCTTGTTCAGCAGAGCTAGCTAACTGCCTAGAAGCTTCGTTCAGGGATTGGCTGCTTTTTGCCAATTCCTGAATGGTTCTCTTGAGCGCTAAGACCATTCCTGAAAGAGCCTTTCCGAAAACATCATGCTCAGAGCGTGGATTCGCTTGCACCGAGAGGTTTCCGGCAGCAAGTTGCTCGGCTATATAGGCAACCTCGCTCAGATAGGATTTCATCTCTTGAAAGGCAGTAGCAAGAATGCCGATTTCGTCCCTTGATTGGGTTTGCACCTCAACTTCCAAATCGCCCTGTGCAATGCGTTGGGCAGCATAAGTCAAGCGCTCAATGGGGGCGACTAAGCGACTTGCCAACAACCAGACGACCATTAGAGCGATGGCAATCAGGATCAGTGAGATGAATGACATGTTGCGCAAAAATAGAGTAGCGCTTGCGAAAACGGTTTTTTCAGGAATGAGAACCTTGACCGACCAAGGGGTTGATGAAGAGCCGAAATAAATCGGAGCAAATGCCGCAACGAGATCATCTTCCGTTTCAACACCCTCAAGACCTTCCTGAACATAACGAGCATCGTGCTCGTTGTAATTTGTATGAAAGTCGCTGATCGGTTTCCCGACCCGATCGGGGTTATCCGAGTCCCCAATGATTATTCCGCTATGGGAAAGCACAATCATCGAGAGTGCCTCGTTTTCCCTGTCGGACTGTTCTGTCAGGGTTTGAAGATAATCCACGCGGAAATCCACACCAGCTATTCCATAAAATTTTCCATCCTTAACAATGGGAACAACTACTGAGGTCAACAAAACCTCTTCCCCTTCAATGGGGTAAATGTAGGGGTCAAGGATGGTTTCCTGTAATGTCCGCTTGGGGATTAAATAATAATCGCCTATGCCTTCGGTTTCGTAATCCAGTAAGGCTTCACAGATAATTCTATCTCCCGAACGCACCCAGTAGGGTATGAACCTCCCTGTGTTATCGCTGTCTCTTATACACAT
>JAOAHK010000307.1 GCA_026415275.1 Anaerolineales bacterium | reverse complement strand
CGTTTATTGCGCGATGGTGATGTGGTCTTTGTCGGTGTGGGCTTGCCAAATTTAGCTTGTAATCTTGCTCGGCGAACCCACGCGCCAAATTTGGTCATGATCTATGAAGCTGGTGTGATTGGTGCGCAACCGGCTAGACTGCCGCTCTCGATAGGCGACCCCACGCTGGTTTCAGGAGCGCTTTCGGTTTGCAGTATGTATGATATTTTTGCTTTCTACCTGCAGCGGGGGAATATTGATGTTGGATTTTTGGGCGGCGCTCAAATTGATCGTTTTGGAAATATCAATGCTACGGTGATCGGCGATTATTCTCATCCCAAGGTGCGACTACCCGGTTCAGGAGGATCAATGGAAATCGCAGCTTGGGCTAATCGCTGTTATATTATTACACCTCATCAAAAGCGGCGATTTCCAGAACGAGTGGATTTTCGCACATCGGCTGGTTTTCTCACCCATCGTCGT
The DNA here is from genome assembly GCA_026415275.1 of Anaerolineales bacterium. Lineage (GTDB taxonomy): Bacteria > Chloroflexota > Anaerolineae > Anaerolineales > UBA4823 > NAK19. Next base: position 3,174 of record JAOAHK010000307.1, on the reverse strand, counting down.
GAACGGGAATCTGCGAAATTGAGAGGCGCAGGACCGCAAGCGATTGTCACAGATATAGGAATCCTAGAACCAGATGAAACGGGTGAATTGATCCTCGCTGCACTTCATCCGGGACGAACCGTTGAAGAAGCAAAGGAAAACACGGGTTGGGAGCTGAAAGTTTCAGAAAACCTTGTATTCACTGATCCTCCAACCGAACGAGAATTAAGAATATTGCGGGAAGAATTAGATCCGCAGCGAATTTATTTGAAAGGGGGAGAATAAATGAAACTCTTTGTCTATCAAGGCCGTTTGCGGTCTGGTTGGCGGTTGATTATCCATACGATATTCGTATTATTCTTTACTTTTTTAATTGGCATCCCAATAACTCTAATTTTCGTAGATTTGGATCGTTTGCCGTCTGAACCATCTGCTGAGGCTTATGCAAGTTTTGACAATCGCTGGTTGTTTGTTTCTCAATTATCTTTCGCCATTGGACTCACTTTGGCGACATATCTTGCTCGGCGATGGTTGGATAAGAAACCATTTCGCAGTTTAGGGGTAGAAATAAATTGTTACACTATTCTGGATTTATTAGCTGGCATCATAATTGCCGGTCTGATGATGGGGGTGATCTTCCTACTGGAACTTGTATTCGGCTGGCTAAAAATCGAAGGATTTGCTTGGCAGGTAGGTGATATCAGTCACTTATGGATAGAGGTTTTTCTGGTGGCAATCTTGTTTATTCTGGTTGGGTGGACAGAGGAGCTGCTCTCGCGGGGATATCATCTTCAAAATCTTGTAGAAGGGCTAAACTTGCCTGCTGGAATGATTATTTCATCATTAATTTTTGCGATGTTACATCAAGCCAATCCGTCGTTCACATTAAGTGCATTTTTAGGTTTGTTTTCTGCTGGGTTATTTTTTTGTTTTGCTTATATTTGGATCGGAAATCTTTGGCTCCCAATTGGCTTGCATATCGGTTGGAATTTCTTTGAGGGGGTTGTTTTTGGGTTTCAAGTTAGTGGGTTAACGAACTTGCCCAAGTTGATTTATCATAGCGTTTCAGGTCCAGAATGGATGACTGGAGGTGAGTTTGGTCCAGAAGCAGGCATGATTTTGTTGTCTGGACTTTTCTGTGGTTTTGGTCTAATTATCGCTTACCGCAAGTGGATAAGAGTGATGCAGCATAAACTAGCCTAATCATCATCTTTGAACGGATATTTGGACATAATGGCTTTAGGATTGTCACTCTTGCCCATCTTGTTAATATTGGTGTTGATGGCTGCCTTCAACTTAAGTGCGGAAAAAGCAGGTCTGATTGGATACCTCGCTTGTGTGGCTATTGGTATAGTTTTCTTTGGTGTGACAAAACCAATCTTATATTATGGTCATCTAAAGGGGTTGTGGTTTGCGGTTGACGTCTTATTGATTATCTGGGCGTCATATTTGTTCTATCTCGTGCTTGAAGAAGCGGGAATTGTCACCATTATGGAAGAACGATTGCCGCAAATTGCTCCATCAAAAGGGATGCAAGCCTATGTGCTGGGTTGGATTTTTGCATCGTTTTTACAAGGGGTAGGAGGATTTGGGGTGCCCGTTGCTGTAATTGCGCCCATCTTAATTAATTTGGGATTTGAACCATTGCAAGCCATCCTTATCCCATCGGTTGGGCATGGATGGGGGGTAACATTTGGATCTCTGGGATCTTCTTTTCGGGCGTTGTTAGCTGTCAGCAGCCATCCAATCTATCCGCTCAATCTGCTCAGTGCAATCATGTTGGCACTTACCTGTATTCTAAGTGGATGGATTTGTCTGTTCTTAGTGGATGGTTGGAAAGAACTTCGCCGTTCATTTCTCTGGGTGACCAGCAGCGGCTTAATAATGGGTGGTTTCATGTTATTTGGAGTTTGGATGGGCGTTTGGAATTTGGGCACCTTTCTTGGGGCAATGGGCGGATTACTTTGGTTTATCTTCTTAGTGCGCTTGATTTACAATCACCAGCAAATTAGCCCTAAAACTTTGCGAGAACTTGGAGTAGTTTTTTCGGGCTTTGGGATCCTCATTGGGGTAATTTTTGCAGTAAATTTTATTCCCTTTTTAGTTGCTCTGCTCAATCGGGTGAATTTCCATTTGACCATACCAGCATTAGAAACAGTGCCAAGCCAGCTGAGCATACCGTCTCATGCAACTCCTGCCGGAAAAGTTGCTCAGGTTGCCATTTTATCTCACCCAGGCATTGTTCTGTTTTATGCTATCCTCTTCTTGGTTTTCTGGTTCAAGTATCTTGGGCGACTTAACTCGGCATCCATACGGCAAGTAGGCACAAAGTTGGTGAGGAGATTAATCTCGACCACGATAGGTATTTGGGCAATGGTTACGATGTCAATTTTGATGGAAATGAGCGGAATGACTAACGCCATTGCACATGGATTGAGTGCTGGATTTTCCAGAGTCTATCCGCTGGTTTCGCTTATCATCGGGGCGATCGGAGCCTTTATGACTGGCAGCAATACCAATTCGAATGTGCTCTTCGCTCCGCTACAGATGCAAACGGCTCAGCTTTTGGGTTACCCAACTGCGCTCATCTTAGCAGCTCAAACTGCCGCAGCTTCGATTGGATCAACCTTAGCGCCAGCAAAGATTATCGTGGGTACTAGCACAAGCGGACTGAAAGGAAAAGAGGGGGTAATATTACGCAAATTGTTACCCATTGTTTTGATTCAGATTTTGTTCTTAGCCGCAATTGTGTATATCCTATTAGGGATCGAAAGGATTCGTCTGTGATTTCGGAGACTGATCTAATAGCTAAGTTTGTTGAACGCTTTCACACGCAGCCTCAAGTGTTTGCTCGTGCTCCAGGGCGTGTCAATATTCTTGGAGAGCACGTGGATTATAACGAGGGGGTTGTATTACCCATGGCAATCGATCGCGAGGTCGGAATCGTAGCTCGCAGGACCGAATCTGATGAAGTTCACCTCGTAGCTTTGGATTTGAATGAGGAGATTCTGTTTACGAGTCTAAGTATCAAAGAGAAGAAGGATAAAGAGGGCCAAACTCTGCCGCGTTGGGCGTTATACCCTGCGGGTGTTGCTGAGGTATTAAACCAAAGGCATCTTAGCGTTAGCGGAACCCAATGTGTTTTTTCTTCAAGTATTCCGATTGGCGCAGGGTTGAGTTCATCCGCTGCTGTTG
>JAOAHK010000306.1 GCA_026415275.1 Anaerolineales bacterium | reverse complement strand
CTACAGCAGTGCTCTTGTTTGAACCGCTCAGCAATGCAGAATTGGATTATTTTGCCAAACTTGTGCATATCTTCTCTGACCAATCCATCCCGGCGGGGAAATTGGTCACCGTTAACGAAGCTTATCAGACCACCCAAGCTTGGTGGGATCAATTACCCATAATTGCTCGCTCAATCAATTTATACCCTGAAGAAGTACAATCCTTGGCAGAGACCTTTAGCCGGGCAAAAACCAGAGACCCCTTTTTATTCATCAAATATGATCTCTTAGAGCAGTTCGATGTCACTGCAGGGCAAGTATTAACTTCAGAAAGGCTTCAACAAATCGAAGAAAAATTGCTTCGTTTTAAGGAGTCTGCCGAATCAATATTGGGAAAGGTAAAGGATGAAATCCTTCATCTAGTTGCCGAGATCTTCGACAGCCCGACACATTTGGATGTTGATCTGCAGGAATCTTTTCGCAACTGGTTCAACAGCCTGAGCCAGCTCCAAAAAGATCAGTATGCCCAATACCATAACAACGACAGCAAACCTTTGGTGAAGTTCACCTCTTATGTTAATATTCACGACTTGTTATTTAACACGTTACCCGACGCTTACGGTTTCGGAAGTGTGGATACCTGGAGCACGAACCAGGCTAGGGCGTATGTACAGAGAATCAAGAACGGGAAGACACACATTGAAAACAACGCGCCGCAAGTCAGCCAGCTTAATGTTGAAATCGAAGGTGACCACTCAAAGAAAGGTGAGCAGATCCTCTATCGGGGAGAATTGAAGATCCGAGATGACACCGAAGACGGCAAAGGTATTATCTACTATACGCTCGACGGTTCGAATCCAATCCACAGCAAATTTAGACAAAAGTTATCTCCTGGTGAAACGCTAACGGTGCGAGGCAACCAAAAGATCCGCTTTGTGGTTGCCGATGAGAAAGGGAATTATGGGCCAGACAAAACCGTTGATGTTTTGGATGAGTTCAACCCGTTCAAAATCAGGCGTGGGAAACAGGTTAAGCACCTATATGAAACCGTTACCTTTGCATTTCCACCGCACAAAGAGGCGGCGTGTGCTACACTTCAGTCTCTCCTGAGCGAACTCAAGGCCGCTGGGCTATTTAGCAGCGTCGAGGAGCTAAAGCAGGAAATCCAAAAGATTCTCGAGCAACTTTGATGACTTTAGGTCTCATTGAGGTCAGAAGAGCATGAATGAGTACTATCACAATGAATAATATATCCTGCCTCTAATCCATATCGATACTTAAGGTGATTCATTGATAGGCAACTGAAGCATGATTTCCATTCAATATGATCCCAACCTCCTGCTCACAAGATCTTCCCCCGATCTTTGTGTTGATTCTTTCCGGGATTACTTGTTGCTCTATCAGAAACTTCTGGAAGCTATCCCCAAGGGTCAAAGCCTGACCGTTGTTATCCAAAATGGGGTGATTCACGAATGGCTGAAAAAGATGGCTGTGCGTTATCCCCAAGGGACTTTTGTCTTTGAAAGCGTGGATGCGCGCAGTGTCTTGGCAAAGCAGTGGGGAGTTGAGGTTCCCCCCTCAGTTTCCAATCAAGAGATTCTGCAACTCAATTTGCTTGCTTTGCACCTCACGCCTCAGCCTGGCTTCTCATTCGCAGATATTTTGCTAGCGCACTTCTATGCACCCATTTTTACCTCAAAGAACTTTCCCCAAACGCAAATCACCGTCCTTTTGAATGCAGTTGATCCCCAACGCTGGGCGGAGAACCGCCGTTCATACCTGTTGTGGCGCACCTTAGACGAACGCATTGAGGCGTGGAGACAAAAAGCCGATTCGGTAGATCAGCGGCGTTTGATCGAGGCGTTCGCTGCCGATCCTGGCGCCCTCAAAAGACAACTGATGGCATTTCGGGTGTTGCGCCATTATCCGAGCCTCGGCGCTAACTTATTGAAAGAGTGGTTCGAGCTGTTCTTGGGACTAAAGCTCTCCCTAGACGACCTAGAGATCTCGGAAGACGCAATTGCGGATGTGGTAACCCATGTGAATTACTGGTTGAACGAACAAAAAGTGGATTCTGCAGACAACTTGCTTGCTCTGATCGAATCGGTCAGCGGATTATTACGGGTGGAGTTTGATACGGTAGAGAAAATTTTGCGCGACCATCCCGAGTGGGCTTCTAAAGAAATCATTGACCAAATAGAGGAAAAATTTTTCTCTCTGCATAAACGTCTTTCAAGGCGCATTGCTGCGCTGCGTGTTCTCATCCAACCGCCTAAACCCTTCCTTCCCCAAGCTGACTGGGGAGTAGATCAAATGCTTCATTGGCTTGAAGAAGCTTACTTCCCCTATCAAGCCTGGTGTGATGCTCAAGAACAATTTGATAATGGACTTTATTCTATCGGTGATCGTTTTTCTGAATGGCTGCTCGATCACTGGGAAGACCTTCGCGCAAACTCGAAACGCATGGTTTTCAACTTCTTACCCAATATTGCTGCAGATCTAAAACAGGGGGGAATGGTCAATCTTGTGTTGGTAATTGACAATCTGGGATGGTCTTATGCAGAAATGCTCATCGATCGATTCCAGCAAAATCATTTTTTTCTCACCTCAATTGAGCCTTACTTCTCTATGTTGCCTACTGAGACTGAAATTTCCAAAAAATGCTTGCTTTCAGGCGCAATAGGCTATCAAATGATCGATGATAAAACCTATCAGGGTATCATCGAGAAAGGGTGGGTGCCGTACTTCAACCACCACGATTTTCGTTATCTGAGTGATATAGGCAAACTCGCTGCGATCAAAACAATTGACGCACTGGTTTACGTAGTCAATTATTTAGCTATCGATAAAGCCCTTCATCAGTCAAAAGATGAGCTAGGGATCTCCCATCGCGAGCATATTCGGCATCTGCTAGAAAACCTCGTTAACAATTGCCTTGAATTTGTCGAAAAGCACGGTTTACAAGAAAAACTACGCATTCACGTTATTTCCGATCACGGTTCAACACGCATACCTACGGAGATCAATAACGATCTCAATCTATCCATTTTCAAGTCGGAGGGATTTCGGCTCATTACCCCCCGCCTTGTAGCTGTCAGTCAAAATCGATTTGCGCAACTTGTCGATAATTTAAAAGTAGATTGCTTTTTTCTTCCCGCAAATGATTTTCTACTCCCTGAACCTATGCTGTGTGCCCGGCGAGCTAACCGCTTTGTGCCAACCAATCGAAATACGTATGTGCACGGCGGTTTACTGCCCGAAGAGGTTGTGGTGCCCTATCTCCTGTTTGAACCAATTGGCATACCCATTCAAAATCTGACGGTGCTTCTACACACGGATCAATTTCGTTATCGCTTGGAAACCGTTGAACTAGAAGTGGGCAATCCGAATCACCAAGCGGTTGAGAACATTTCTATTTTGATCTTAAATGGCAATGTGGAGTGCGAACCGATCAGGATCAAGGCTCTTCGTGGAAAAACAAAGACCAACGTGCGGTTCAACGCCCGCTTCCGCCAGACTCTCAACGCGGAAGATCAATCAAACTTAAGGCTTCATGTTCGATTCTCTGCACGGGGTGAACCGTATGTATTCGACACAAGTTTGAAGATTACAATGAAGAAAATGGTGGAAGAAAAGACTTCCACCATTTTCTTCATTGTAATCTTCAAACTTGTGTCGAATACATACGGTTCACCCCGTGC
>JAOAHK010000305.1 GCA_026415275.1 Anaerolineales bacterium | reverse complement strand
GAGCTGAAGGATGGTACTTGCATTAATGATCAGGCTAGCATGCTGATCTTTTTCAACTCTAAGATGGAGAGTAAGGTGATATTTTTCTTCAATCGAGGCAAAGCGATAAATTCCCTTGGGTAATGGAAATGGAGCTATGCTTTTTCTTTTCGTCTGAAAGAACGAAAGCGGTTTCATCTACCTTCCTCCACCAGCGCAGGCACAGGCACAGCCAGCACAGGCACAAGCGCAGGCGCAAGCACAGCCGCCACCACTTCTGTACGAGCGGGAACTGGAAGCAGGTATGGGAGGTGGATTGGTTTTGTTTGTTACTTTACTGGTGAAGTCACTCAAGTTGCCAATAACCGATGCGGACAAATTTTGCACACCATTGACAACCGAAGCTGCAAAGTCAGCACCAGGTAAGCGCGGAGCGCTTGTGTAGGTGGGAGCCTTTGGTGCACTGGGCAGGGAAGTTGTAGAGGAAGGGCTGGCGCCACTGGTAAACAGTGGATCGTAACGATGCCACCAAGTTGGAACATATACGGGGCCTCTTTCAAATACGCGTCTTGTGCGATCGTCATAATCTTTATCCAACATAGTCCATTCCATCGCTTCGCTAAATTTCTCGCTCTTGATTTCAGGAGTTTCAGCTTCTTCGACTTGCTTCCACGCCCGATTAACAATTTCCTTGTAGTACATTATGGTTTCCTTACGACTAAAGCCCCGCATTTTATTCTGCACTGAACGCACCAATTCGATGATCATCTCTTGGAGAGCTTCTTGACGTTCGCGCTTATCGGGCATTTCGAAAGCTTCTAGAAATTTCACCTCATAAGGTCGCAGCTTTTCAATTGGGGAATCAATTTCTCGTTCGAGTTCGAGAGGGTTTTTGCTTTTCACTCTTGCTGCACCCTTCTTGATCACGGAAAAAAGAATCATTGTCAGTACTTTATCCAATGGTTGCTCTAGTAAGATGGCTGCTTCGACTGCGGTCAAGCCGCGTTTGATGCCATTGCCTTCTATTGCGATTTTGGGTGGTAAGTATTCTAGCTTGCGGCGTTGAGCTTTGAATAGCGAATAAACAAAAACCAAAACGAAAAGGACAGGGATCGACCAGCAGACCAATGAGAACAGGAGATTGAGCAGCGCATCGAGATCGATACTCCGAGCAACAATAGCTGACTGAGGTACATACTGCTTCGGAAAAGATGCCCCAAATTTATATTGTGTTGAGGCAGAAGCCTGAGGATTGTTCCAGCTATAAAAAATGCGACCTTCTGAGTCGAAACCGGTTTGCGGTTGGGATGGAAAGGAGCCAGGAGATTGATGCCAACGGGGCTCCTCTGGTTGAACGCCTTTGGGAAAATGATAAACGACTGTTAAGTCCGTAAAACCGGAAACATATTCTGAACCGAACCAAGTTGGTGAAAAAACCGCGCTGACATAGTTTGAGTCTGAGCTATCTAAATAAAGTACGTTCCTAATGCTGGGAATAAAGACTGTAACGACGCCAGAGCTGCCTGGAGGAATTGAGTATGCTCCTAGACCTAACGCAATCCCATTTTTGACATAGGGTGAGGTTTCTATTGAGGTAATCTGAACCCCATTGATGTATGCTTTTACAGCAGATAGATCATAGTGTGACGTAGGAACCCCAATATCGATAAAGTCAATTGGGTCGGCAGTCGGAGAATTTGCAAACCAGATCTCATAGTTTAGGCTTAGAGTTCCGTCTTCATTCCAATAAGCATGAACGATCTCTTTTGGTATAGAAAATTGATAAGTTTGGGCGTAACTAGGAAGGCAAAGACCCCAGAGTAAGGCCCATAATGAGATAAACAGGCTAACGCTTTTTTTGATCATCCTTATCACTCCATTACCATTTGGGGTCTTCGGTTAATTGGTAGGTGGTGTGGCAGTAGGGGCAATTGACCACTGGGCTTCCTGCAACAAGTTTGATGTTTTCCATCGTAAGATTACCACCACATGATTGACACTTGAGAGTATCTATATTGATATTTGCTGGTAAGTCGATCTGAACCGTGACCGTTGGTTGCTCAGCGAGTTTGCCTTTTGGGCGGTTGACGAGGTAGACAATGCTCAAGCCAATTGCCACACTGATTAAGCCAACGATGAGCCAGCCCCATTGCCCTTGAGGGCTAAAGGCTCCCCAAATAAAAAGCACTCCAAAAAAAATAAGGATTGCGGCGGAAATATTGCCTAAAATACGCATTTTTACCTCGTACTATGAGATTAACATTCTTGACGTAAGAATCTGATTAAGTCTCTGGTTGGAAAGCATTATGGTTTCTATGTTGAGACAAATAAAAAAGGTCGAACCCTGCGATTCGACCTTTGTTGAGTTTATTGCATGGCCTTAAACTCATCATCTGAGCTGCTGATCTCTTTCATCACACCGCTGACAACATAAATTGTGCGTTCGCAAATATTGGTTACCCGATCAGCAACTCGTTCAAGGTTATGAGCTGCCCAAAGAAGCCAATTAGCCCTTTCTATGATTGTTGGGTCTTGGATAACAAAGGTCATCAACTCGCGATAAACCTGAAGATAGAGAGCATCGACTTCATCGTCTTCAAGAGGTATCAACTTTGCAGCTTGCTCATCTTCCTGGAGAAAAGCTTGTAAGGCGCGGTTGAGCATATCGCAACTCTTCTCTGCCATGCGGGGGATATCCACAAGAGGTTTCACTAAAGGATGATCTCCCATACGAATATTGATATGTGCAATCCCCTTCGCGTAATCCCCCATGCGTTCGAGCTCGCCAGCAATTTCTAATATTGATGCTAAGAGGCGCAAATCGTAAGCCATTGGCTGCTGGGTGGCAATCAATACCAAAACCTGATTTTCGATGTCGAACCGCCGTCGATTAACTTCTTTGTCTAAATCCAAAATCTCTTTAGATGCGTCAATATCCCGATTCTTAAGAGCGGTGACGGATTGCAAGATCATTTTTTGCACGATCTGTCCGAGTTCAAATGTGCTTTCTTTGAGTTGTTGAAGTTCTTGACCAAAGGTTTTTCTTAGCATAAAGAGCCTCGCTAATATATTATAACATTGATAATAATCGTTAAAGTTGGGGTGTCATCGATCAATTATCCAAACCGACCGGTGACGTAATCTTCAGTGCGCTTGTCTTTTGGATTAGTAAAAATGGTTTCTGTGCGGTCAAATTCAATGACTGTCCCGGAACGTTCATCTTGATTTAAGAGCATCATCATTGCGGTGTAGTCAGAAACTCGGGCGGCTTGTTGCATGTTATGAGTGACGATGATGATCGTGTAATTTTTCTTTAGCTCCTGCATAAGCTCTTCGATGCGCAAAGTGGCGATGGGATCGAGCGCAGAAGCAGGTTCATCCATTAAGATTACCTCGGGGCGAAGAGCGATCGTGCGGGCAATGCAGAGACGTTGTTGTTGACCACCCGATAGGGACAATCCACTCTGGTCTAGTTTATCTTTGACTTCATCCCATAAGGCTGCGTCCCTTAGAGCCTGTTCAACTAAATCATCCAACTCAGATTTTGAGCCTTTGAACCCATTAATGCGCAAGCCCCACGCAATATTTTCGTAAATTGGTTTGGGAAATGGATTCGGCTTTTGAAAAACCATCCCAATGCGGCGTCGCACCTCGACGGGATCAATGGATGGGTCATAAATGTTTTCGTTATTAAAGATAATTTCTCCTTCGGTACGGGCAGTGGGGA
>JAOAHK010000304.1 GCA_026415275.1 Anaerolineales bacterium | reverse complement strand
CTTCAGACGCAGTTCCAGCACTTTGTCCTGCGGCTGATGGAAGAGGGCGCGATAGCGGGCAAGGAAAGCCGAGCGATCGTCCTCGACGATCAAGTTCTGGATTGGCTTACCGATAACTTGGTCTGGTTCAACCTCGACCAACCCGCAAAAGGTCTGGTTGACTTCTTGGATGATCCCGTTCTGATCGAGGAGAACATAGCCGATCGGTGAGCGGTTGAAGAGGTTGAAAAACAGCATCCTGGCTTGCTCCAGTTCGGCGGTGGTGCTTTTGAGCTCTTCGTTTTGCAACTCGAGCTCGATCTGGTGCACCTGAAGCTCATGAGCAAGCTTTAGAATCTCCTCGCGACTGAGGTCGCTGAGGAGCAAGGGAGAGTTTGCCACTTTTGCTAACGCTCGTTGGCGCAGGGATTGTTCAGGAGAGGGTGGTTCACGATCGGTCATAGCTTTCAAAACCTATAAAGTTATGAGCGAGAGAAATGGGATAGAAGCGGGAAGTGGAGACGAGAAAGATTTGCAAGGATAGTCCTCGATGCTTCTGCTCTCGGAAGGGGAATGACATCCGACTCCCCTCTCCCTCTGGGAGAGGGGTTGGGGTGAGGGAGTCACAGAAAAAAGTTTACCCCTTGTGTTCCCGTTCATCGGTAATATCCAAAAAAGTGGTGTAGACTTCTTTCACCTGATCCCCTTGGTAAATGGGTATGGCATTAACCCGCAGCCAGCGCAGTTGTTCTAAATTTGGATTGTAGACGCCCATGATTTTGCCATACACAGGCTGCCCGCTGCGCAGGGCAACCATCGAAGGGTGCTTGTCGCCGGGGAAGGGATCGCCATTTTCATCCACAGCGCGCCAGCGTGGGTCGTGAGAGGTGCGCCAGCGCATTTGGTCAAAAGTAAGCCCTAGAATGCGCTCTGCAGCGGGGTTGGCAGCAAAGATCTGCCCCGAGGCATCTTGAAAGACCACACCCTCAACCATCGTATCAAACAATAATTCATAATGACGCTTGCTTTCTTCAGCTTCTTTTTGGGCTTGCTTTCGCAGGGTCAGGTCGCTCAGGGTGAGGGTGTAGCCTTGTGTGGGGTCTTTTTCACGGTACAGAGCAGCAGAGATCAAAACAGGCAAGAAAGAGCCATCTTTGCAACGCAAACTCACCTCAATGGCGCTGACCCCATGTTGCTCGATATCCGCACGCAGGTGGGACGAAAATGTCTGATAGGCATTCTGGCTCTCGAATAGCTTTGCGGCGGACAGTCCGTTCAACTCGGCTTCAGAATAGCCGAGCATCTCGGATAGTTTGCCACCTACCTCTTGCAGGTGGTCTTGCAACAGATGGGCAATCCCAATCGGTGCGGCGCGGTAAAGGCTGGCGAGACGCACCTCCGATTCGGACAAAGCGCTCTGGGTTGCCTTGAGACGACTGATGTCGGTGAAGCTCAGAACCAACCCGGCAAACTGATTCTTACCCACGCAATAGGGAAAGATGCGCATCAGATACCATTCTCCGCTTTGGCTGCGCACTTCTTTTTCAACTTCTTCGCCACAAGTTTGGACATGTGTTGTCAGGGCGACCAGATCGACATCTTCTAAGATGTGCAAAATCAGGTTCAATGGACGGCCGATGTCGGTGTCTAGAATCTTGAATATTTGACGCGCTTCTGGGGTAAAGCGACGGATTTCGAGGTTCTCGTCTAAAAACAGCGTGGCGATGCGCGTTGAGGCAATCAAGTTGTCGAGGTCATTGGTCAGCTCGGTCAATTCGATGATCTTGCTCTGATATTCGGCGTTTACCGTGTGTAACTCCTCGTTGACTGATTGCAATTCTTCGTTAGCGCTTTGCAGTTCTTGGTTGCTAGCAAGCAGTTCCTGGTTGGTGGCTTGGAGCTCTTCATTAGAAGTTTCCAATTCTTCAATCGTGGCTTGCAGGTTCTCGCGGGTAAATTGCAGTTCTTGTTCAAGGTCGCGGATGCGCTGTTCGGCTTCAGCGCTCAAGTCGTAGACTTGGACATCTTGGTTGCGCCGCTCGCGGGTGATCAAGGAAGACTCTTCAATAAAAATTGCCGCCAAAGGTTCTTGAGTTTTCTTCGTCGGCAGGGGTTTGATCAGGACATCCACGCCTTGCATCTCATCCCCTTTGGGTAAGCGGATATTGGAATAGCGGATTTCCTTTTGGGTTTTGAAAACTTTTTGCAAACCGGTGGCGAGGGGGATGGATAGCTCTTTGATTGCCATGCGGGAGATGTCGTTGACCAATTTGCCGCTGGGCAAGCGGAAATAGTCAGAAGGGTCACCGACGATGTGCAACACTTCAAGTCGTTCGTTGACGATAACTGCCAAGGGGACAAACTCTCCGGCAATAGCTTGCAAAAAACGCTCAAAGAGGCGTTCTTCCTCATGGGAACGCTGGGCAGCCAGCGGTTGGCCTAGAGCATAGAGGCGGTTCAAGCCCGGCACAGGGACAGTGGTGGCGGCAAACTCCTGCAAATCACCTGCCGGGCGGCGTCTGCCCTTGGACCGATAGATGCGACAGCGGGGATGGAGCAACTCGAAGAGTTCACCGTGTTCGCCGGTAGTCTCACTGGTGCCAAGGACGAGCAAGCCGCCTGGGTTAAGCGAAAACCCGAACAGGTCGATGGCTTTGCGCTGCAGAACGGGTTGGAGGTAGATCAGCAAATTGCGACAACTGATCAGATCGATGTTGGTAAAGGGTGGGTCCTTGATCAGGTTATGTTGGGCAAAGACAACCATCTCCCGCAGGGCGCGGTCGATTTGATAGCGTTCGTCGCGGTGGTGGAAATACTTGCTCAACAGGCGGGGTGGAACATCGGCAGCAATCCCCTCACTATACACACCGCTTCCCGCTTGATAGAGGGCGTCGCGGTCGATGTCGGTGGCAAAAATTTTCACTTGGCGGCGCACACCCGTGCGCTCCATCACTTCGCGGCACAGGATCGCCAGCGAATAGGCCTCTTCTCCAGTGGAACAACCCGCCACCCAAAAGCGCAATTCACCTTTATCGGAATCGAGCAATAGGGAGGGGAGGTAGTTCATCTCAAGCTCATCGAACACTTCGCGATCGCGGAAAAAGCTGGTCACGCCGATCAGCAACTCACGATAGAGCGCAACGACTTCAGCGGGATGGGTTTCAAGATAACGGACATAAGCGGGCAAGTCATCAATTTGATTAAAGGTCATGCGTCGTTCAATACGGCGCAAAACCGTGCTGGGTTTATAGTAGGTGAAATCAACTTTGGTGGCTTCGCGAATCAGGGCGAAGATGCGATCTAAGCCTCCTTCTTCACTCGGAGTCGGAGCGACCTCGCGATGAGCTAGCAAAGCCGGGCGTTTGGAGATCGCCAGCAGCTTTTCGGGCATTTCGTCAGGAGCAAGAACGAAGTCGGCCAAGCCGCTAGAGATGGCGGCGCGGGGCATGCCGTCAAAACGCGCCGATTCAACACTTTGCACCAAACTGATCCCGCCGGTTTCCTTGATTGCCCGCAAACCGCGCACGCCATCGCTTCCCGTCCCGGAAAGAATAATGCCAATGGCTTTATCGCCCTGATCATCGGCTAACGAGCGGAAAAAAACATCGATCGGTAAGTTGAGCCCCTTGGAGAAATCCTGCTCGCTGAGCAACAGCTTGCCATGGAAGATAGTCAAGTTCTTCTTCGGGGGGATGAGATAGATCGTGTTGGCTTGCACCTCCATGCCTTCTTC
>JAOAHK010000303.1 GCA_026415275.1 Anaerolineales bacterium | reverse complement strand
GTCTTCCATATCGCAACCTTACAAGGAGGCTTTATGGAAGGTTTTGTCGCGCCTATCACCAAAACAGGAAAAGATCTCGAAAAGCAATCTGACGATCCTTATTCCCCGTCTTTCTTATCAAGCTTGTGATGGAAGAATAGCTTTTCCAATTGAAATCAGTGCTGCATGGTATCTCTTTTACTTGGCGGCTGATTTGATGGATAGTGTTCAGGATCGAGATCATTTGCCTCTTCTGCAGGAAGATCATCGATCATCTGCTGAGTTACTAGGTTATGCTTCAGGATTCTTTTTTCTAGCGAATGCATTGCTTGCCTCTTTGTTGGATCGTGAATACAATCTGGAAACCACAAAGAGTGTGATAAAAATCTTTCAAAACAAATTACTAGTGATGTGTGAAGGACAACAGGAGGACCTTTCTCTGCGGGAGGTTGGACTGAAAGAATATCTCGATTTGGCGCACAAAAAATCGGGAAACTTTTTCTCTCTAGCTTGCCTTGCAGGAGCAAGCATGGCAAATGCTGACTCGATTTGTCTAGAACGCTTGTCGGCGTTTGGAACACACTTGGGTTGTATCATTCAAATCTTGGACGATTTGGAAGATTGGCATCGAATTGAATCGGGGGATAAGACCGTGCTAAAAATGATGGATTGGTATAAGAATTTACCCACCGTTTATGCTTTAGAAGTTTTGCCTTGGAATGAAAAAACCTCTTTTCGCAATGTGATTGAAAAGTTATCTATTCAACCTGAATATTGGCAGGACTACGTTGCGTGGGTAAATCGCACCGGCGCTGCGGTATATATCATGACTGCCCTTACCCAAGAAGTTGAATTAGCGCGAAACGCTTTAAAATCAGATAGGTTTTTACAAACTCCTCGAGAGGCCCTATTGCGGATTATAAATAGATTGGTGGGGGAAGAGTGAGGGATTTTCCTGCAGGATTCTCAAGTTACACCCCCGGTCTTCCTTAGGATATCCTGAAATGTACTTTAATATCATGAACAAACAATTAGCCTGAGATAAGATAAGGAATCGCGGCATATTTATTGCTCCCCTTTCGATACCGTAGTAAACTAAAGCCGATGAAGAAAGTTCCTCTTCAGCCTCCGCCAAGGGTTCGTCTCAGCGTGCCATTTGTGATTGGACTCTTCGCATTGGGATTGATCATTTGGGTAGCAATCCTGGTGCAAGGTTATCCCGATGATGGGATACGTATCCTATCAGCTTCACATCAGATTCTTGCTTTAGATGAAAGAATAGCGAGATCTAACCGTTTGGAAGTGGGTGACATCCTGATCGCCATTGATGGAAAACCGTTATCCGATAATGTGGCTTGGTATTGGGGAAAACATCCCGGCGATAAAGTAAACTTCCTCATCCAAAGAGATAAAAAACAATTAACTATGGAGGTGGTGTTGATATCTCCACCCCCTCAAGAATTACTAAGAAGACTTATACCCCTTTTTGTAGCCATTGTCTTTTTGATGGTAGCTTTGGCGGTTGAGGCTTTTGCTCCGCGCTCTCCTACAACGCGTTTATTCTTCTGGTTTTTCCTTGCTTCGAGCCTGTTACTCACCGCAGGACAGGCATCCGGGCTTGCCCCATCGATTGTTCTGGATTTGTATTATTTTTTATGGTGGATTGTTGGTCCTATTTCTGTCCACTTTCACCTCAATTTTCCGCAACAAAGTGGGATGCTGCGTTGGAAAGGGGGGCTGATCGGTTTATACAGCATTGGTTTCCTCGGAGGTTTTACTCATCTCCTCTGGGGTGTCACACAACTGCAAGCACATCCATATTTGAACGTTCTACTTCCGCTATCCCGCTTGTTTTTAGCTGCGAACTTATTGATTTGTGTTGGTTTGCTTCACTACAATTATCAAAAAACCACGAGCAGCGGCGCTCGAGCGAAAATTCGTTTAGTTTTTTTAGGTGGAGTACTAGCTGCGTTACCGCTAGTAACCACCTATTTATTACCTGAAGTTCTGCTCAATCGACCTTTATTGCCAACCCCGGCGATTTTTTTGTTCCTATCCAGCTTGCCAATGGTTTATGGCTATGCCGTCTTTCGCTACCGCTTAATTGAAATTGAGCGGCATATCAATCGCGGTGTGACTGTTTTACTGGTCGTTTTTATTTTGGTGGGAATTTATCTCGGCATATTTTCTTTGTTAAGCTACCTTCTTCCTGAACGCTACTTGACGGATCCAGCGCTTAATACCTTGATCATCTTAAGCTTAGCCGCAACAATTTTGCCTATCTCACGCCAAGTTCAACGATTGGTGGATTCGTTGTTTTATGGTGGTTGGTATGACTACCGTTCGGCAATTTTACAAATCACTTCGGGATTAGAGCATATCAATGACTTAAGAACATTAGCCAAAGAAATGAGTGAACGCTTAGTCAAGACTCTGCGCATTGCCGATGCCTGTATCTTTCTGAGCGACATTCATGGTGATTTTTCTGTGGTTGCAGTTGCACCTGAAGGATCAGTTTTGCAAGGGAATAATGGCGGAGTTGATACAACAATTTTGCCACGCAGCAGCCTTGAGTTTCTTCTGAAAGTAGGGGATGAAGAAAGACAGACCATTGCCAAGGCGCTTGCCCAGGCAAAGCTTTCCCCTGAAGAATTTCAATTATTAGGCAGCACCCAAGCGCATCTATGGGTTCCTGTCATAAGTCATCAGCAGGTGAAGGGTTTATTAGCATTGGGCCCAAAATACGGAGGGGATGTCTTTAGCGCCGAAGATATGGATATCCTGCGTGTTGTCTCACGCAACCTTGGACCGATTATTGAAAATATTCACTTACTAAATCAATTGCAACAACATGCAGCGGAGTTGGAAGTACGAGTTCAAGAGCGAACGAGAGAATTGTACGAATCGAAGAAACGAGTAGAAACCATTTTAGCTAGTGTGGGTGATGGCGTTGTCGTCACCGATCTCAATGGGACAATTGAACTGATCAACCATGCAATGAGTATCCAAACCACTTATCAAGAAGAGGAGATTTTACATTGGAATTATTTTGAGTGGCTTGCTCTTCACAATCCGATAACAACCATTGAAGCAATTCAGGCCTCTCTAGCTAAAGGAGATATCTGGAGTGGGGAACTTGTTCATCAGAAAAAGAGTGGCGAGCAATACGATATCCTCCTAACCATCGCTCCAGTGCGAGATCAAAACGGTGCAATCGTAAACTATGTTGCCACCCAAAGAGACATCACTTACCGTAAAGAGTTAGATCGTTTGAAGGACATCTTTGTGGCAGATGTCTCACACGAGTTGCGTACCCCAACGACGAATATCGGATTGTATTTGGAATTGCTCGAGACTGCACCAGAACATAAAAAAACGGAATATATTCAAGTCTTAAAAGAGCAAAGTCAATTGCTGCGCCGTCTCGTTGAGGATATATTGGATTTATCAAGATTGGCAATTGGAAAATCTCGCAAGGTTGAGTTTGCGCCCGTTGACCTTAACTTATTGATTGAGCAAGCACTAACCGCATACAGCGCTGCTGTCCAAAAAGCTGGTTTAGAGATGTTTATAGAACCTGCATCGAATGCTGTCGTTAAGGGGGAAGGCCATTACCTTTCAAGAGTAATACAAAATTTGGTTGGCAATGCCATCCAATACACACCGAGAGGTTGGATTAAGGTCAGGACAATACAGAACGGAGAAATGATTTGCCTTGAGGTGCAAGACAGTGGAAT
>JAOAHK010000302.1 GCA_026415275.1 Anaerolineales bacterium | reverse complement strand
TTCCTGCACCCAAGTTCTTCCCTTTGCTTAAGGGAGTGTCTGAAGCATAATGCAAAATTCCCACGTCGAATGGAAGATTATAAAGGCTTACAATCTCATCAACGGGATGACGCTTGGGATGCGTCATTTCATAAATGGCTGAAAGATATGGGCCAGCCTCCATTTCAATATCGGTGTAACCCTCTCGATACACCACATCCATAATTCGCGCATTTTGTAAAAAAGTGCCAAAGACACTAACCGCTTTTTGATTATCTAACACATTGCCGTAGATTAAGTGAGGAGAGACATCCGACGCACTAAAGCAATTTTGAAATAGGTAAGTATTTTGAGAATGCTCGTCCTGAACTACATTCGGGATCATAACATCCCCCAAACGACCATTTAGAGTAGCCGCCTTCCCCATAATATACACCCCCAAAATAGGTTCAATATACTCAGCGATAAGGCTCAAAAGGTTATAAGCTCCAAAACCAAGAGG
The DNA here is from genome assembly GCA_026415275.1 of Anaerolineales bacterium. Lineage (GTDB taxonomy): Bacteria > Chloroflexota > Anaerolineae > Anaerolineales > UBA4823 > NAK19. Next base: position 3,236 of record JAOAHK010000302.1, on the reverse strand, counting down.
ATAATCTATATTGAGGATGAGTGCATTGCTCTGCTTAAGAAACTCCATATCCCCTACACGAATACGAGGGTCAAAATTTGCTTTCTGTAACGCAGACAATCGAATAACTTGGGCCTCAATGTCAAAATAGTTTTCGCTAGGGACCCGGTATATACCCCGTTCCTTCTCGTGCTCTAATTGCTCCTTAAGCGTATAACGGCCTTTCGGGGTTTGTTGGTATTTCTTAAGGATGTAATACAAGAAATTTTCTTCACCTAGGAACTGGCGTTGCTCGATATTTCGCCACTCTTCAAGCCAATCAGCATATTTCGCTTGCTTTAAAAAGCGAATTAGTTCTTCGCGCTTGGTCAAGGCATATCCAGAAAGTAAATTAGCCACACTATGGGTATTACTGGAAACAAAGTATACCGGCCGTTCCAACAATTCAGGAAAAGCACTTATTACATTCTCCCACCACGCACGGGTCGCGCGCCGGTATTCAGTTAGTGATCCACTCAACAAACGCACACTTATATTACACGCTCGATGGGCAATTCGTTGCAAGTTTACGGCAAAGCGTGCCCCCCATACAGCACGTAGGCGTTCTAGATCATCCGCGCTGATCTTCAATAAGTTAGCAAGGTCTTGAGACAAAGTCGGATCATTGACTAGCCTCTCCCAACTTACATCTTCGGGTCGCCGTTGCAATAATTGGTGAATCTTATTCCATTCAATTTGAAAGGCCGTCAAGGTAGGGATTAAATCGTCAATATCTGAACGACTTGCAATTAAACAGGCCAGAGTATCACGATGGTTAAAATAGCATCTCCGACGCCGCGCACGGGCAGTAACTTGCTGCCATTTGTCCACATCAGGATAGCCATGTCGCGCAAAAACCTGCAAACTTTGCCCCAAGATAACTGTCTGAACCTCTGAAATGCACTCTGGTAAACGAAGAAGGCTATAAATGAAGGCCGAAGTATCTGGGGTTGGCTTCCGCGCATCAGGGTGAAGCGAGGAATTGGTGGCCAAATGGACTTCTTCCAAAGCCCGAATCTGTACCTTCTCCGTAGACCTTAACAGAGAATAAATGGTGCGTAGATATAGTGCAATCTCCCCTGAAGCCGTACTCGGGACGGTTCGCTCCATTTGTATCACTCCATCAACTTGGAATTGTGAAATTTTAGCATAATGACAAGCAAATCCTAAGTAGTTCATTCCTCTGAATTAGTTTCTTCCCTCTAAACCCTTGACATAAAAGTAACCCCATGATATAAACAAAACCAAGGAAACCAGTAAGTTCGCGGAATAAGAACGGCGGCTCACGGAATTTCCGTGAGCCTAATTGTTTGATCGTTCCGATGGAACAAACTGAACACCTAATACCTTTTTTAGCCTGAAGGAGGCAAAACACAATGTCTGAACGTTACATCGGTACGGTCAAGTGGTTCAATGGAAGTAAGGGTTATGGCTTTATCTCTCGCGAAGGTGGAAATGACGTTTTTGTTCATTTTTCCGCTATTCGGGGCGATGGCTACCGCACTCTGGAAGAGGGTCAGGTAGTTGAGTTCTCAATTGAGCGCGGCCCTAAAGGTTTGCAAGCCAGCAATGTTGTTGTAAAACAATAAATCATCCCGTAGAATCACAAAGACCAGACAAGGCCGGCAAATTTGCCGGCCTTGTTTTGTTTATAATTGTAAACCGTAACACCGATTTTCGACCTCTTCTTTGAGAATCCACTGCCACATGCGGGTCTTTCGTGCCCCAAGAAGTGAAAAACCAAGCCTTTCATATAAATAACACGCTACCCGATTCAAATTAGTCGTCTGCAAATGAACTCCCGGTACCCCAAGACGGCGCAAGTGATCTAAGTAAGTCATCAAAAGCCCTTTTCCAATACCACATCCACGCCAATGGGCATCCACATTCACATGGAGATGAGAAGGATAGACAGATTCATCCGCTTCCGGTATCTCCCTTCGGACAAAAGCCAAGGCAATTTCATGTAAGTACCTTCGCGCTTTGGGGCCAATTCGATATTCGCCCTGCCCAAGCCTTTTTATTATCGTGGGAATGATCCTAAACACCATCGTTTTTCGATATTTTTTCGGATCTATACTACCCACTAAAAAACCAATCACATGACCGTTGGCAACAGCCACCCAAGCATGTTCAGGTGCGTAATCAGTATAGTAGCCATAATAAGCATCTAGAAAAAGCCTCCGATCTTCCATGTAAGCCTCGATGGGGCTACCAAAAAAAGCGGTATCTCCCGCGATCCTAAACACGGCATCGCGATCATCAGACTGATAAGGACGGATAAACCACTCTTGATTCATTGCCTCCTCTTAACAGCGTCTATTGGCACCAAGTCTCACACCAATTTTTCCATTCAGCGCTTTTCGATGCGTCCATAATAAAAAGAACAGATTTGCCAATGTCGCCCCATAAATTTCGGCCGTCGCTCCCTTTACTAACCAATATAAAAGCAACCCGATCATGCCAAAAATAACCGACCATGCATCATGGTCAAGTAGAAAATAAAATACCACAAGAAGAACCCCCAAAATAACGGGGCCTTCCCACAACGTTACCCCGGTCCAAATCCCAAAGGTCGTAGCAACCCCCTTACCACCTCGAAATCTCAAGAAAGGGGAGAACTGATGTCCAAGTAAGGGAGCCATCATCACTACAACCAATCTTCCATCTCGAATCCCCCATACCGAATAAGAAATAGCAACTGGCAAAACGCCCTTTAGATAATCTAGCAACAAAGCCAATATTCCAACCTTCCAATTACCAGCTCGAAAAACGTTTGTGGCCCCAGGATTTCCATCACCAATTTCTCGAATATCTCGTGATAAGAATAGTTTGCCAATCCAAACAGAAAATGGCAAACTTCCCGCAATAAACCCCAAAACTACACCTAACCAAAACACGCTCTTCACCCCTCAAACGAAGAGTTGGATCATGTAATAATTTTATTGTGCTTTTTGTATCTTTCTCGTTTATCCATGTAAAATATCACCAACCATGTCAACCAAGAAGTCCCCATTTATCTTTCCTGGATTGCCAAAGATTGAGGAAATCCTTTTCCTTGCTACGTTGGTCGGGATTTTAGGAATTGGACCGCGATTACTAAATCAAGATGGTGATTTGGGACGGCATCTAACTTTGGGCTACTACATATTGTCCTCCCACACCATCCCAACACAGGATTTGTTTTCACACTCTCTCTACGGACTGTCTCTTATACA
>JAOAHK010000002.1 GCA_026415275.1 Anaerolineales bacterium | reverse complement strand
GCAAGGGGATTGGCGGCGGGTTCGACAACAAAAGGAGGTCAAAAAACAACCATGAGCAAAGCCCAAGAATGGCTAGATTGCTTACAGCGCAATGGCTATCGCATCACCGATCCGCGCCGAGTGGTGGTGGAAATTATGGCAGCCAGCGATCGCGCTCTAACCCCCCTCAATGTCTATGAGAGCGGGCACCAACGCTATCCCAAGCTTGGGCTCGTTACAGTGTATCGCACCTTGGAGAAATTGGAAGAGCTAAATCTGATCCAAAGAGTACACCAGCCTAGCGGTTGTCAAGCCTTTGTCACTGCGTTTGAAGGGCATCAACACCTATTGGTTTGCAGCGGGTGCGGCAAAGTTGAATTTTTCGAGGGGGACGAAGAAGGGATTGATGCATTAATTCAAAAAATCAGCCAACGCAGTGGATATAAGATCGGCGACCATTGGCTACAACTGTTTGGGGAATGTCAAGCGTGTCAGGCTCGTAAAAGAATCTAACCACTTAAGTCAAAAAATCCGTCTAATCCACAGAATCCAAATTCTCATCCATCGTGGAGCAAATTGAATGACCTAGGTCGCTCGCGATTTCCCCTCAAAATGGGTTCGCTGGAATTTCGCTATCATTGAGTTGTATAATTTGATCATGGACAATCCATGAATCAGCGTATTGTTTCTCTGGAATCCCGGTTAGAGCTAACCACTGATCGCCAGCAACGGGTTGACTTATTGAATGCGCTATCGGCTGAGCTGAGTTTCAGCGACCCGGCGCGCGCGATTCAGTTTGCTCAGCAAGCATGTCAACTGGCTGGTGAAGAGAAAGAGGGCTCTGTTTATCAAGCTGGATTAGCCCGCGGTTTGTTTAATTTGGCACGGGCGCATAATCATCGCGTTGTTGATGCTCGATCTTGACCACTTCAAAGATGTAAACGACCACTACGGGCACGGGGTTGGAGATAAATTGCTGCATGCCATTGGTCTGTGGCTGAGCAATAATTTACGTGCTATTGACTTGCTTTGTCGTTATGGCGGAGAGGAATTTGCAATCCTTATGCCAGGCATAGACGCTGCTGAGGCTGAGAAAGTTGCTTGGCGTCTTTGTCAAACGTTTGAAGCCCAAATCTTTCGGATTGAGGAAATCTCAATCCAAGTCACTGCCAGCATCGGTATTGCCGTTACAGAACAACAAATTGATTCCATAGAGACGCTTATTTACTTTGCAGACTTTGCTCTCTATCAAGCAAAACAAGAGGGTCGAAATTGCGTGCGAATCTACCGAGGTAACAATTTGTCTACATAAGCGCCCAACTTGGCAATTCCGTCTTCTCAATATTTTGCGCTTTACTCCGTGCTATAATTTCTTTGTTCATTCGTTTCGCTCCCCTTGAACCATGCCAAAGGAGGTTGGGATGTACGATTGGGAGAAACTGGCTGAGCTGAGCCAAGCTATTCAGAATTGGCAAGAGACTACCCTATCTGAAAGCCTCAAACGACTACCGGAACGCAATCCCCGCTTCATGACCACATCCTCTGAAACTGTTGAGCGGCTTTACACGCCATTGGACGTTGCGAACCTCGACTACCTGCGGGACTTGGGCTTACCTGGTGAGTATCCCTACACGCGGGGCATTCATCCTACGATGCATCGAGGCCGGCTGTGGACCATGCGCATGTTCGCCGGATTTGGCACCGCCGAGGAAACCAACGCCCGGTTTAAGTATCTTTTAGAACAAGGGCAGACCGGGTTATCTATTGCTTTTGACCTGCCAACCCTGATGGGCTATGACACCGATGCCCCTGAAGCTGAAGGGGAATTTGGCAAATGCGGGGTAGCTGTTTCTTCTTTGAAGGATATGGAAATCTTGCTGGATGGCATCCCGCTGGATAAGGTCTCGACCAGTATGACCATCAATTCACCCGCAGCGGTTATCTGGGCAATGTATATCGCCACGGCCGAGAAACAAGGCGTCCGCCCCGATCAATTGCGGGGCACAATTCAAAACGACATCTTGAAAGAATATATCGCCCAGAAGGAGTACATCTTTCCTCCTGAGCCATCTATGCGCTTGGTGATTGATACGATTGAATATGGTGCGCAAACCCTGCCCCAATGGAATCCGATCAGCATCTCGGGTTACCATATTCGCGAAGCCGGTGCAACAGCGGCTCAAGAACTTGCGTTCACGCTTGCCGATGGGATGGAATATGTGCGTTGGGCGCTGAAACGGGGGCTGGAGATCGATAGCTTTGCACCAAGACTTTCGTTCTTTTTCAACGCTCATAACGACTTTTTTGAAGAAATTGCCAAATACCGCGCTGCGCGGCGCATCTGGGCGCGTGAAATGCGTCAGACCTTTAAGGCGCAGAATCCGCGCTCCTGGCTGATGCGCTTTCACACCCAAACTGCCGGTGTATCCCTCACCGCCCAACAGCCTGAAAACAACATTGTGCGCGTTGCTATCCAAGCCCTGGCTGCGGTTTTGGGCGGCACTCAATCTTTGCACACCAATAGCATGGACGAAGCGCTTGCTCTTCCCTCCGAGCAAGCGGTGACCATTGCCCTCCGCACGCAACAGATCATCGCCGAAGAGTCGGGTGTAGCAAACACAATTGACCCCTTAGGTGGATCCTTCTTTGTCGAGGCGCAAACCAATCGTTTGGAAAAGCAAGCCTATGAGTATTTTCAGCGCATTGAGGCATTGGGCGGCGTGCTTCCTGCCATTGAAAAAGGCTTTTTCCAAGGCGAAATTGCCGACTCAGCTTACCGCTATCAACAGGAAATTGATCGCGGCGACCGCATAATTGTCGGTGTAAATGCCTATCAGGACGAGAAGCCGATCACGATCCCCATTTTAGAGATGGACCCTCAAGGGTACCCGCGCCAGATCGAACGTTTGCGTCGGCTACGGATGCAGCGGGACAACGGCCGAGTTGGACAAACATTAGACCGACTGCGCATTGCTTGCCAAGGAACCGAAAATACGATGCCCTATATTCTGGACGCTGTACGCGCTTATGCCACCTTAGGCGAAATTATCGGCGTGATGAAAACTGTATATGGGGTATACCGCGAGCCGACTTGGGTGTAAAATCAATCTTAGAGTGATGGCACCAAACGAGGAGAATTCAACTGCAGAAACGCCCTTCCAGCCATCCGCTTCTTCAAGTGAATCCACAGCGACTTCAGAAGCGGTATGGACCTATCGCGGCTATCGACTAAAAGCCAGCGAGTTTACGACCGCGATGGTGCATTTCTTCCGCGCCGAAATCCAACGCGCCAATGTCTGGCGCCAGCGCTTGGATACAACCACCAATTGGGCAGTGGTCACTACAGGGGCGGCAATTGCGTTAGCATTTGACCCTGACGGGTTTCATGGGGTCATCATCCTAAACACGCTCTTAATCACGCTGTTCCTCTACATTGAAGCCCGCCGCTATCGCTATTATGAGTTATGGTCTTATCGGGTACGTTTGATGGAAACCGACTTCTACGCCGCCATGCTCGTTCCGCCCTTTCATCCTGCAGCCGATTGGGCAGAGAGCCTTGCCGAAAATCTGCTTCACCCCGATTTCCCAATTTCGATGTGGGAGGCAATTGGGCGGCGCCTGCGGCGAAATTACTTATGGATTTACCTGATCTTGGGCATCTCCTGGTTGGCCAAACTGATCATGTACCCTACGATGATCCAGCATTGGGATGAACTGATGGAGAGAGCCGCAATTGGCAGCATTCCCGGCATATTGGTCTTGAGTGGCGGAGTCCTTTTTTACCTCCTGATGATTGCCATCAGTTTAGCTACCGCTTCTCTCCAACAGGCGACCGGAGAGGTCTTGCCCCGCTACTTGGAGGAGGCACGCGGCATTCCGGTCAGTCGGGCAACCGCCGAAGCCAACAAACCTTGGTTTCGTCAATCGCGTCGTCGCAAACAATTGGTCGCTATGATCATCACCGACCAAGCGGAAGCGATTGCTGAAATCATCTTGAAGGACATGCACCGTGGCGTAACTGCCATGGCCGGCACCGGCATGTACACAGGCAAGGAACACCGCATCTTGCTCTGTGCATTGACGATTACAGAAATCAACCAACTCAAAGCCTCTGTCCGCAAAGTCGATCAGAAAGCTTTTGTCATGGTTATCCCAGCGCAGGAAATTCTCGGTCGAGGATTCTTGCCTCTGGAGGAGAGTTAAGAACGCTGATAAAGGGGGCAACTCGATGAATTTCGGTCACCATAAAAATTGGCTGCGCTGGAAGTATATCACCCAATTCATCGTGCTTCTTATCCTAAGTGTAAGCTTGCTCTTCCAATATCTCGCCGACCGGTCGCTTTGGCGGCATTTGACTCATTGGGTGATCGGCAGTGTGGTTGCCTTTCTAATTATTGAATATGGATATCGAAAATTTTTCTCGCTCAGTCGACAACTTGAGGAGCAAATCCTCCAAAGTGAGCAGCGCATTCGTTATCAAAAGGCGTTGATCGACTTGAGTTCAAGAATTGCTACCCTGCGGGACGAAGAGCTCATTTGTTCTGCTGCAATTCAAACCCTCGAACAGGAATTCGGTTATGAGCGGGCTTACATTGCTCTGCAAGACCCTTCGACTGGGCGACAACGAATGTTCACCCACTCAAAGGACACAACCCAAGAGTCTAAAACAAGCCATTCAACATTCGTCCGAAAAGAATCTTTTTCAAACTCAAAGGGCCAACCCTCGAAATTCTCTTCTTCACCGGGCGAGGCGACAACGCTTCGCATTCGGGCACCCCTGCGGAATACAACAGCTCAATTTGGGCATCTAGTAATTGAGAGTAAGCGCCGGTGTCCATTCACTCCCGACGAGCTAAGCGTTGTTTATGCAGTTGCTAATTTGGTTTCGATTTCCCTCCAAAATGTGCTTCACTACAAGGAACAACAACAACGCCAGATTGAAGCTGAACAACGTCAACGCGAGTTGGCTCAACGCGAGCAGTCTTTAGCGTTGCTCAATCAGATCACCCGCGAGGCGTTGCAAGCGCGAGGTTTCAATTCTATGATCATCGCCATCAATGAGCGAATCTGCCAGCTTTTTTCGGCAGACACCTGTCTCTTTGCTCTTTGGGATGAACAACAAAAATTCCCCGTTATCCATCACGCGCATGGATATCAAGCTGAATGGATCAACAGCCCCTTAAGAGACCCTTCGTTGAAGGTGCTCGGTAGCGCATTGGTCAACAGCGCGCGAGTGATTCCCATTGCGGAGCCTTCCATTTCGCCATGGCTTAATCCCCGCTTGGTCGAACGATTGGAAAGCCAAAGTATGCTGGCATTGCCGTTGATTGCCAACGAGAGAAAACTAGGGGTCATTCTCATTTCCTATCGTATTCACCATGCTTTTAGCCCGATGGAATTAGCCTTCGGCGAACAAGCTGCCAACCAGATTGCCTTGGCGATCTCAAAAGAATATGCATTGGAAGTTGCTCAACACCGCGCTAAAGAATTGGATGCGCTGCAGAAAGCAACCACAGCTTTGCTCTCTACGCTGGATATCGACACCTTGCTGGGACAGATTTTGGATGCTGCCCTTAGCGCCATCCCAGCAGCCGAAACCGGACTATTGCATTTGGTTGTGCCAGAGACAGGAGAGCTCCAAGTCCGTGCCGCCCAGGGGGGTGAAGAGTCGCGCATTCGATTGTTCAAGCCGACATCGGTGGATAGTTACTCGGCGCGCTCTGTTCGCCAACGCCGGCCGTTCTTGGTTGAAGATGTGCAATTGGATAGTTCAATTGGTACTGAGGCGGATTTCCCCAATATGCCTCACATCTCGTCTCTGATAGTTGCCCCATTGCTCACCGAAGAACGCGTCTACGGCGCCCTTTCGCTTGGCTCAAGCCGCAAGGTTGCCTTCACTGCCGATGATCTGCGCTTGCTGGTTAGTTTTGCTGCCACAGCAACAACCGCTTTGCGCAATGCCCAACTGCATGCCGCTGTGCAGCAACAAGCCATTACGGATCCCTTGACCGGTCTTTATAACCGGCGCGGCTTTTTAGACCTAGCTGAACATGAGTTGCTGCGTGCCCACCGTTTCAATCGGCCTCTATCTATGATCCTGATTGACATCGATCGTTTTAAGGAGATCAACGATACTTATGGTCACTTGATGGGGGATAAGATTTTAGCCACGGTAAGTGCAAACTGCAAGGCGGAACTACGCCAAGTGGATATTGTGGCGCGTTATGGCGGCGATGAATTTATAGTCCTTTTACCCGAGACCACCCTACAAGAAGCACTGCTAGCTGCCGAGCGTTTGCGTTTGCGTGTTGAAGGCTTAAGGTTTCCTCACAATGGAGAGATGCTTAGCACCTCGATTTGCCTTGGAGTGGCTGAAATTCAACCCAAGGATACCTTGAAATCGCTGATCGAGCGCACCGATCAGGCTCTCTACCACGCAAAACAGAGCGGGAGGAATTTAGTTGGGGTCGGAGAATCATAAGCATTCCGAGAAGAGCGGATACTGATCAGGAGAATGGTGGTCAGGGTAAGGGGATGGGTGCAATCTTGACATCCTCTATCCCAACCGGCGCACTTGAGGGGCCTTGAACCAAACCACCCCGGAACAAATACCTAACAAGAGTGCTGCAATCATCACCGTCTGCGGTTCGCCAACTCGGGCTGCCAACTCACCAGCAAACAATGAGCCTAAGGGCATCAACCCGAAGAAGGCTAGCGAGTAAATGCTCAAAACGCGCCCGCGCAATTCGTCTGGAGTCTGCGTCTGCACCATTGAATTGGAATTATTCATGTAGATCATCAAACTCAGACCAATGACCACCAATGCCGCAAGGGAAAGAGGCAACCAGCGAATGAGCGCAAAGCCAAACAGGGCTAGTGGAAAGGCAAACGTGCCGATCGTGATCAATTTCCCCCGCAAATCCCGTCGTGCCAGAGAGGCTGTAAGCAATGCCCCGAGCAGGGCGCCTATCCCACGTGCAGACTGTAACCATCCGTTGGTTGTTGCTCCGCCACCCAGAACTTTCACTGCCCAAGCCGGCATCAAGGTCACAAAGCCCATCCCTAAAAAACTAACTGCGGCTAAGTATAAGATTAACGTGCGCACGATCAGATCAGAACGGACAAAGTGAAAGCCTTGTCGAATATCGTCGATTGCCCGTCCACGAGAACTGGTTCTAGGTAGAACCTTGAGGTGCATTTGCGTCAGAGCAAAGATAACTGCGATAAAAGAGAGCGCGTTAATGGTGAAGCACCACGCCGGCCCAAGGGTTGCGTAAGCTATTCCAGCCACTGCCGGCCCAACAGCGGTAGCCGCATTGAACATGGTGGAATTAAGCGCCACAGCATTGGTCAGGTCTTCGCGAGGCACTAGCTCCATGACAAAAGCAAGGCGCGCCGGCGCATCAAAGGCATTCGCTGTGCCCAAGAGAAGAGCTAATAGCACGATATGCCAAGCTCGGACACTCCCCGTAAAGGTTAAGTACGCCAAAATGCTTGCCAAGAGCATCATAGAACTCTGAGTGAGGATGAGCAGGGTTCGGCGTGGCATTCGATCTGCCACAAGCCCACCGTACAGAGTGAACAACCAAGTCGGCAGCCCAGCCGCAAAACCGACATAACCTAAATAGGCCGGTGAAGAGGTCAATTCATAGACGAAAAACCCCTGTGCTGTGCTCTGCATCCATGTGCCGACCAAAGAGATCAATTGCCCGAAAAACCACCATCGATAATTAGGATGGCGTAAAGCTGCAAAAGTTCCCCCAAAGCGAAACTTTATCCGTTCTCGCTGTGCTTCAATTGTCAAGTGACTTGATTGAAGGGGGAATTTGCTCATAGGGGTTGGCGTCCCGCGAAACCGGCATCAATTTCATGCCAGTACTGGATTTCGTCCTCGCCGAACTGCCAACACAAATAAACTTCGCGTCCATCTCGCCAGTGAGGGAAATCGATTAATCCACGGTTGATGTCCTTCACAATCGCACCGCTGGCTTGAATCTGAGCCACCAACGCTTCTAAACGACGAAACTCATCGACCAATTCACTTGCCATGCGGCTGCCGCCATTGCCGCGAACTTTTTGGAGAATAGGGATCAGATCAGGCCGCCGTTCCAACACGCGCTGCCGAATTTCTAAAATCTTGCTCAACAGGGGTTGGATTTGGCGGACTACATCATTGGCTTCTTCAAGAGTAAAGTAACGCGGCACAACAGGCTCCTTGTTCATGATCGATCATAAGTATATCATGCGGTTTTCTTAACACCACACCCCCTTCGATTGGCAACTAGTCACTCCATAGCCATACCCAATGGGCTTAATCCAAACTTCCTGTAGCAATTGCCCGTTTTATCTCGCCAATCGCTTTGGTGATCTGAATCTCGCGCGGGCAAGCGAGCGTGCAGTTGAAAATCGTGTGACAGCGATAGACGCCAAATTGGTCGCTTAGGATGCGCAGGCGTTCGGCTCCGGCGCGGTCGCGGCTGTCGAAGATGAAACGATGAGCATTGACAATCGCCGCAGGCCCGACATAGCGGCCGTTTGACCAGAACGAGGGACAAGAAGTGGTACAAGCAGCGCATAAAATACACTTGGTCGTATCGTCGAAGCGTTCACGCTCTTCGGGGGATTGCAGACGCTCTTTCAACGGCGGTGGCTCATCATTGACCAGATAGGGCATCACCGATTCGTAATGCTCAAAGAAAGGATCCATATCCACAATCAAATCTTTGATAAGGGATAAACCCAAAAGCGGCTCGACGGTAATCGTGCCTTTGCTCAAGTCTTTGACCAATGTCTTGCAGGCTAAGCGATTCATGCCATTAATCCGCATTGCATCCGATCCACAAATGCCATGTGCGCAAGAGCGCCGAAAAGCCAAGCTACCATCCTGGTAGCCTTTGATCTTCTCCAGCAAATCTAAGACCCGGTCGGTGGGTTCTGCTTCGACACGAAAAGTTTGATAATGCGGACGCTTATCAGTTTCGGGGTTGAAACGCAGAATTTTGACTTTGATTTCCATTGCCACCTCGCTTAGTAGGTTCGTTCCTTTGGCGGATATTTGGTGATGACCACCGGTTTGTAGCGCAGTTTAACTTTGCCATCGTCTTCCAGCCAAGCTAGGGTGTGTTTTAGCCAGTTTTTGTCATCCCGTTTGGGGTAGTCTTCGCGGGCGTGGGCGCCGCGGCTCTCCTTGCGCGCTAAAGCCGAGGCAGTGGTCACGATGGCCAAATCCAACAGATTGCCAATTTCCCAGGCGTTCAACAATTCGGTGTTGAACACTGTGCCACAATCATCCAGTTTTAGGTTACGATAGCGTTCCTTAAGCTCTTGCAGTTTCTTCAGGGCTTGTTCCATTCCTTCGGCGGTGCGGAAAACGCCTACATGTTCCATCATCACCTCTTTCATCTCTTCGGCAATGGCGGAAACTCGTTCGCCTTCCCCTTTGCAGCGCCGCAGGCTGTCCAATTGCTCGCGGGCAAAGTCAGCCGCGTCTTTGGGAAGGGTTTTGAACTGTGTTTGGCAGGCATACTCTGCGGCGCGCAAACCAGCATGTTTGCCGAAGACGATCAAATCCAGCAAGGAGTTCGTTCCTAAACGGTTGGCGCCATGCACTGAAACACAAGATACTTCGCCAGCAGCATATAAACCGGGCAAGACTTTATTCTTTTCGTCAATCACTACCTCTCCAAACCGGTTCGTTGGTATGCCCCCCATGGCGTAGTGGGCAGTGGGTTGCACGGGCATGGGTTGTTGGATGGGATCGATGCCTAAATAGGTGCGACAAAAATCGATGATATCGGGCAGTTTCAAGAGCAACTCTTCGGTTGTCACACGGTAGGGACTGCCATCTGGGCGGGTTCGGCCATCCAGTGCTGCGAACTTGTTAACAGTTTCGGGGCGAACATCGAGGTATAGAAAATCTTTCCCGTCTATGCCGCGTCCTTCACGCAATTCAAGATACATTGCCCGGCTGACCACATCGCGAGAGGCTAAATCCTTGACGCGTGGCGCATAGCGCTCCATAAAGCGCTCGCCTTGTCCATTGATCAGGACACCCCCCTCACCACGCACCCCTTCAGTGATCAGAATTCCCAACTTGTAGATACCAGTGGGATGAAATTGGAAGAATTCCATATCCTCAGCTGGAATGCCACGCCGCAAGGCAATCGCAACGCCATCTCCGGTCATGGCATAGGCATTCGAAGTGATCTTCCAAATGCGCCCATGCCCGCCTGTGGCAATGATCACTGCATTGGCGTGAAAGATGTGAAACTCGCTGGTTGCCAACTCGATGGCTACAACGCCCTGAGCAACGCCATTTACCAGAATTAGATCCAATACTTGAAACTCATTGAAAAAGGTGACATTGTTTTTGATGCACTGTTGGTAAAGGGTTTGCAAGATCATGTGACCCGTGCGGTCGGCGGCGTAACACGAACGGCGCACTGGTTTGCCAGTAATGTTATTGGTGTGCCCGCCAAATGGACGTTGCGCAATGCGTCCATCGGGTGTGCGTGAGAAGGGCAAGCCCATGTGCTCAAGTTCGTACACGGCGCGCACGGCTTCGTTGCACATGAACTCAATGGCGTCTTGATCCCCAAGGTAATCGCTGCCTTTGACCGTATCAAACGTATGCCATTCAGGATGGTCTTCTTCAAGGTTACCTAGGGCTGCCCCAACCCCTCCTTGCGCCGTGCCTGTGTGTGAGCGGCTGGGATATAGTTTGCTAACTACTGCGGTTGTTGCCGTTTTCGACGCGTATAACGCTGCCATTAATCCTGCTCCGCCAGCGCCAAGTACTACCACATCAAATTGATGAACTTTCATTAGATTGTTGCTCCTTTACCACATACTAAGAAGCCAAAATAACAAAAACAGCCATGATCGTGAAAAACAACCAAACCAAAAAGATCAGGCCGCGCAGCATCGGTTGCCAGATTGTGTTGCCAATGTAATCCTCAATAATGACCCGTAAACCATTCAAGCCATGGGATATGCCAAAAAAGGCGATCACGATTTGCATAATCTGCCAATAAGCGTTTGCCCAACCTTGTGTGACATCGGGGATCTTACTGTTGACCACATGATTGGGGTTAGGAAAGAATGTCCAGCGGGCTAAAGTGGGCATATCCAACAGTTCACGGGCGCCCATGACGAACGCCATTACTAAGCTAACCGCTCCCAAAAAGAGCAACGCCAAGCCCGAAATGCGGGTGAACATCCACATGATATATTCAAAGCTCATAGCTGGTTGAGGAACTGTTCGATTTCGCATTCCGACCTCCTTTCACTCCCCGCTCACGATTCCAGCGATGATAAAGAACACCACTAAGCCATATAGCGGGATAAACACCATCCATTGCAACCAAGTGACCTCCCGTTGATACTCCAGGAGTTTGGGGAACGTATCTAAGAGGATGATTCGGAAACCGTTCAGAGCATGAAAGATAACGAAAAAATAAAGTGGGGCTTGAAAATATGGCGATTGATAGATGATATTGAGAGTAGTGCCAAAGCCGCTGCCAAATTGTTGGGTCAAAAACGATGCAAAAACATGCATTCCGACAAAAATCACCATCGCTAATCCCCCAATTCGATGCAGCAGCCAAGCAACCATCGTCCCACCGCCACGGTAGCGCAATCCTTGCCACCAGGTTTGAAATTTCGCTGCCATTTTCAACTCCTTTTCACTTGTTGGAATTAATTCTACTTGATATTCATTGCATTTAAGGTATTATTTCTCCATGATGGATGTCACCGATTTTTTTATGTCACATTTCGACTTGAGAAACATCGTATATCTTGATAGAATATCTCTCAATAATCGCTTCTTCAAAGCATGCACGAGGGATTGTCATGGATAATTCGCCCAATCTGACCCGCCGCCAATTTGTTACCGTAATCGGAGCGGCAATTAGCACCTTAATTGGCGCAGCCGTAGGATTGCCTGCAATTGGCTATTTGCTCTCGCCGGCCCTAGAAAAACAAGAAGGAGAAAGTTGGATCCTGCTGGGCCCGCTGGACAATTATCCTCTCAATCAACCCACTTTATTTACCTTCACCCGCACCAAGAAACATGGCTGGGAAAAAACCACAACCAGTTATGGTGTCTATGTCTTACGCACCTCACCAACAGAAGTGCGTGTATTTTCGAATGTCTGCACTCATTTGAGCTGTCGTGTTACTTGGAAAGAAGAAGTGCAAGAATATATCTGTCCCTGCCACGACGGCCATTTTGCCATCGATGGCTCAATCATATCCGGCCCGCAGCCACGCTCGCTCGATGAGTATGAGACCAAAATTGAAGATGGAAATTTGTTTATCTTTCTCAAGGAAGCCTAGCAATGGTAAGACGACTTTTTCAATGGCTTGATGAACGGCTTGGGTTGACCACAATTCATGACGTGGTATTAGACCGAAAAGTGCCAAAGGTAAATTGGTGGTTTACGCTTGGCAGTGCAAGTCTTTTTCTATTCTTGATCCAAGGGATTACTGGTGTTTTCTTAACGGTATACTATGTGCCATCCCCAGATCATGCCTACGATAGTGTGCAATATATCATGAACGAAGTACGCTTCGGCTGGCTGATACGCGGGATTCACCATTGGGGGGCAACTTTAATGGTGCTGGTGGTTTTCATTCATATGCTGCGCACATTTTTCTACGCTGCCTACAAATACCCGCGCGAGTTGACTTGGATAAGCGGCGTCGTGTTGTTGCTCGCTACTCTGGGAATGGGCTTTACCGGCTATCTTCTTCCATGGAACCAACGCGCATATTGGGCAACCACAGTTGGCACGCAAATTCCGGGAACTATCCCGTTTATCGGCCCCTTTATTACCAGCGTGATGCGGGGTGGCTCTGAGTTGAGCGCTCTTACCTTGGCGCGTTTCTTCTCGGTACATATCTGGTTCTTGCCGGCCGTGATCGCTGCCACCATCGGTTTGCATCTTTATTTGGTGATTCGCTTGGGAATTTCTCATATCCCCGACGAGAACGATTGAAAAAATTCGGTAGGAGAAGTTGGAGGTTGGGAGAGACTAGCAAGCAGAGGATAAATCATGAACGAAGAACTCAAACAACGCTATAAAGAAAAGTACACCAACGCCAAGCAAAAAGGGGTCAAATTTTTCCCCGATATCATCTATAAAGATTTGTTGGTCGCCTTTGGGCTTTTTATTTTGCTCATCGGATTGGCTGTTTTTGTTGGTGTGCCCAACGAACCAAAAGCCGACCCCAACGATACCTCTTACATCCCCCGCCCTGAATGGTATTTCCTTTTTTTATTTCAACTGCTCAAATATTTCCCGGGTCAAATCGAGTGGATCGGCACAGCGGTTATTCCAGGTTTAGCTGTGCTCACCCTGTTTCTGCTGCCCTTCATTGACCGCAACCCACACCGCCATTGGTCTAAACGCAAAGTTGCCTTGGGTATCATGGGCACCATTGTGACTGGGATGGTGGTTCTTACAATCCTAGCTGCCGTTACCACGCCCCCCCAAGCGGAAGTATCTGTTGCCACCACGATTAGCGAACAAATGACGTTAGGAGAGGAACTCTATGCCCTGCATTGCGTCGAATGCCATGGGGTTGAAGGAGAAGGCGGTGAGATCAAGGGTGTCCC
The DNA here is from genome assembly GCA_026415275.1 of Anaerolineales bacterium. GTDB lineage: Bacteria > Chloroflexota > Anaerolineae > Anaerolineales > UBA4823 > NAK19. Next base: position 17,477 of record JAOAHK010000002.1, on the reverse strand, counting down.
CGGCTTAGAAGGGGTAGTCTTAAAGCCAATCAACGACCAAGATGTGATGTATCCTTTCAGCGATGACACCCTATACAATATCATCGCCATGGGGCAACCGATCCAAGGGATGCCCCCCTTCGGGCGTGCCTTTGGCGGTCCTCTAAGCCCGACCGAAATTGAAGCTATTGTGACATTCATGCGCTACACCTGGGATGACCGTGCCGAATTGCCCGAAGAGGCAACGGTGGCAGCCACCATGCCCACGCTAAAGGAGGGTGAGGTGCCCTCTTATGATGTGCATGTAGCGCCAATTTTCAAGCGTTATTGCGTCTCCTGCCACGTGCCAGGCAAAAAGAACAATAACTACCTGATGCGCACGTACGAAGAGGTGATGCAAAGCGGCGATCACGCCCCGAACGTGATCCCGGGTGATCTCGGATCGAACCTGATCCGCATGGTGCATCGCGAGGAAATTGAAGCCGGCGGGCCGATGCCGCCCACCAAAGCCCTGAAGCCGGAGCTGATCGAAATCCTGGAGCGCTGGGTGTTAGGCGGGGCTCCAGAGACAGCCGAACAAGCTGCCCAAGCCTCAACGGAGAGTGCGCCTATTCCTGCCGCAGAGACCCCCACCGAAACGCCACAGAGCGAACCCTCTCCGACCGCTTCACCTCCCACCCCAATGNCACCACCAACAGCTACACCCTCTTCCGTATCGATTACAGACGAGGTGTTGCAGGCTATCCAGACTCTGCGCACGATTCTGGGATTGCCGAATTTGCCCCTAGAGTTCGCCGGCGAAGAGCGAATGATCAACTCAACGAACGGTGACTTGCGCGTGCAAGTCTTTGTAGACACCGAGGGACGGCGATACTCATACGATCCTCTGAATAGGCAAATTGTGGAAGTCGATGCGCGGGATACCCTTTCCTCCCTGCCCGCGGCGGCGACCCCCTTAACCGTAGCCGAACTGCGTACCAAGGCCGAAACGATCGCCTATGCCGTCGTTCCTGACTTTGCCGAGCGGGTGACTGCGCTCACCTACGAAGAAATCAAGAAGGGTGAAAATTATTTCTTCACCTGGCAAAATGGCGCTGTGCCAACGACCTTCATGAAACCATTTTTGCAGATTGCATTTACCCAAAGTGGTGTGGTGTTCGGCTTTTACAATACCCTCAACTCGCCAGTGCAATAGTAACAGAAGGGCGAGCTACTGGCTCGCCCTTCTGGGGTCAATCTGCAAAACGACCTCTCCCGCGTAGCTATAGACCTCAATCCCTAACTCTTGAGCGAGCTCTTTATCTCTTGCCAAAACCATCGGCGAAATCAAGAGTTTGCGATTCACCTTACGCTGCGACCGTTTTTCATACGACTGCACCTTGCGGTTGAACGTGTAAATATCCGCACGGCTTGCTGCGGACTTGATCTCGCACACCAACACTTCTCCATTTCGGATGATCACATCCAACTCTACTTGCTCGGGGCGGTCATATACTTCTCCGCTTTCAGTGCGATATTCAACCTGCTCCACTTTAATTCCAAAGGACTCTTCGAGAATCGCTTTGAGCGCGTTGCGGAAAGACGCCTCGGTCGCAATTCCCCACCGCGCCCCAAGAGCGCCGATCGTCTGAATCATGGTTCGTTCAAGCTGCGAGGTTTGCTTAAATAGCTCACGGATGGCTTTTTGGTTTTCTTCCCACCTGCGCTCATTTTCTTCCCATTTGCGCAGGTTTTCTTCCCATTTGCGCTCGTTTTCTTCCCACTTGCGCTTGCTCTCTTCAATCATGGCATCAAGCCGGCGTGAGTTTTCTTCCCACCTGCGTTCGTTTTCCTCCCATTTGCGCAAGTTTTCTTCCCATTTGCGCTCGCTCTCTTCGCGCATGGCGCGAATTTCAGCTAGCATTTGCTCGAAGCGGCTCTCCGTCTCGGCGCGGCTAGGCGCGTAATCGTGAATCAAGTGCCAGACCCAATCCCGAATTTGGGGGTCTTTCATCACTAATTCAGGAAGCTCTCTTTGGATAAGCTCGCGAATATCTTCTTTCACTTCCAAACTCCGTTTGTGTTTTTATTTTATCACAATCCAATTTGATCCGGATAAGAGCCCTTTCTGTTTGAGTACTTCAATCCGAGAGGAGGATGCACCCCTTCCCTACCTGTCGTTTTTCGGTTATCCTTTACTTATCATTTGGTAAGCAGCGTTATAGGAAACCCAAAGGAAGTCCACCCATGGCAACTGCTCATAAATTGATCATTGGAAATGCAGTAAGTAGAAGTCGAGAATAATCATTTTTATGTGATAATTAACAACACCAACCTCAACAGGCTTGGGCTATAGCCTCAATTCCAACCTGCACCGTTGGAGGAGTGAACCATGCTAAATGATGTTTACAAAGAAGCTGAAGCCCGTATGAAAGGGGCAATCCAGTCTCTGGAGGATGACCTGAGCGGCATCCGCACTGGGCGCGCCAGCCCGGCGCTCATCGAGCGTTTGCAAGTCGAATATTATGGTGTCAGCACGCCATTGGTTCAGTTGGCAACCATCAGCGTCCCTGAACCACGTATGTTGCTGATTCGCCCCTTCGACAGTTCCTCGCTCAAGGCGATTGAACGAGCTATCCTTGCCTCAGACCTCGGCTTGACGCCAAATAATGATGGCAAGACCATTCGATTAATCCTGCCACCGCTGACCGAGGAACGACGCCGTGAATTGGTGAAAGTGGTGCATAATCGCGTCGAGGAAGCACGGGTGGCTGCCCGCAATGTGCGCCGCGATAGCATTCGTGATTTGCGCGAACTTCAGCAAGAAAAACTGATCTCCGAAGATGAGTTACAAAAGGGCGAAGCTGAATTGCAGAAGATCACCGATCGCTACATCGAGGAGATCAATAAAATTGGTGAACGAAAAGAAAGGGAAATTATGGAAGTTTAGGGAAGATCCGTGCACTTCTGCGATCTTCCCAAATTCCCCGGATAGAACATGGACTCACCTGAAACGACTTCTCTGCCTCAGAAAATTCCTACCCACATTGCCATTATTAGGGATGGCAACGGCCGCTGGGCATTAGCGCGCGGCTTATCCCGCTTAGCTGGACATCGCGCCGGCACCGAAAATTTGCGACGCATCATCGAGGCTTGTATCGAGTTCGGTATCAAGTATCTGACCTTATATGCCTTCTCGACCGAAAATTGGGGACGTCCCGCCGAAGAAGTCCAAGGGTTGATGCGCATTCTTGAAGATGTGATCGACCGCGAATTGCAACAATTGCATGATCAAGGCGTGCAATTGCGCCATATCGGGCGTTTGGATGGCTTGAAGCCAATCCTGCGCCAAAAGGTCTTACAGGCGGTTGAGTATACAAGAAACAACGACCGCTTAATCCTTAACGTGGCCTTCAACTATGGCGGGCGGGATGAGATCGTGTGTGCCATCAAAAGGATCATCGAAGATGGGGTACCTAAGGAAGAGATCACCGACGAGCTGATCAGCCGTTATTTGTTTACTGCGGGAGTCCCCGACCCTGATTTGATTATTCGCACCTCAGGAGAATTGCGCGGGAGTAATTTCTTGATCTGGCAGGGGGCTTACTCCGAATGGTACTTTACCCCTACTTACTGGCCCGATTTTGATAAGGAAGAGTTACGCAAAGCGATCATTGAATACAGTCGCCGAGAACGGCGGTATGGCGGCGTGATCCCTAGCGGCAAGGAAACCTCAACCAATGCTAGCTAGCCGCATTGTTGTGGCTATTTTCCTTCTGCCACTTGGCGCGTTGGTGATCGCCTTGGGTGGGTTACCCCTAGCGTTGGTGGTGGCCATACTGAGCGGCATTGCTGCTTGGGAGATCGCTCACATGCTGGGTAAAATTGGGTTTCGAGTTACCGAATGGGGGATGCCGCTTGGTGCAGCCATGTTGGTGCTTGCTTACTCTCAATTTGGGCTAGATGGTTCTGCCGCCGTTCTGAGTCTGATTCTCTTAGCCAGCATGACCTATCATCTATTCGATTTCGAGCGTGGGCGACAGCAAGCTGCGACCGATTTTGCGGTCTCGGTGATGGGGATGGTCTATTGTGGTTGGCTGGCTTCTTACATGGTGGCGTTGCGCTCCCTACCAGAGGGTAAGTGGTGGTTTCTCATCGCTTTGCCGGCCGTTTGGCTGGCAGATAGCGGTGCCTATTTGGTCGGTAGCCGCTTCGGTAAACATCTCTTCTCGCCGCGCCTTAGCCCGCACAAAACGTGGGAGGGGTATTGGGGTGGTTTGGTCAGCGGCGCCTTGTCGGGATGGATTCTTGCCGGCCTATGGGGGCTTGGCGCCGAGCCAAATACGAGCATCGCAGCGTGGAAAGGGGCAGTTCTTGGGTTGATTCTCGCTGCCCTCACTCCGCTGGGCGACCTCGGCGAGAGCATGATCAAACGCCAAGTTGGGGTGAAAGACTCAAGCCACATTCTGCCCGGCCATGGTGGGATTTTCGACCGCATCGACTCGTGGCTTTGGGCCGGCGTTTTGGGATATTATCTGGTTGCGTGGTGGTTGGGGAAATAAGAAGGTGCCGACACAGGTGTAGAAAACGCGGATCAACGCGGACTTTCCCCGGTTTTTATCAAGACCCTTCACGCCGTCCGCGTTGATTGGTGTCTCGCTTTTATTCTAGAGTTTTAGGGAATCCGAAAAGGAAGTAGCTCAGAGGTAAAAGCTTCCTGAACATTCACGGCTTTGGGCAAAGCCTGATAGCGCAAGAGCATCTCCGCCAGAGCTTGCCACTGTTCCAGCCTTTGCGCTCCATAGCCATAGGTGGTGTCCGCATCTTTTAGCTCGGTCTCCAGCATGTAACGCATGTGATCAGGGTTGCTCTGCGGGCCGCTATACTTCAACACGATCCGCACTGCCTCATCCACGTTTTGGGCGGCATATTCAATGCCACGGAGCGCAGCGCGCAAGAAGCGCCTCAGCTCTTCAGGATGAGCGGCGATGAAATCCTGATTGGATACATACGCCAACCCCAAAGTTGGCACCCCATAATCGGCAGCATCCCACAGATTAATTTCATATCCCCATTGGCGGATCAAAAAGGGTTCGTTGGATTTGAAGAGGGGATAGACATCCACTTTGCCTTCGGTCAGCACGCGGGGATCGAAACCTACGTTCACCAGCGTCACTTTCTCTGCATCTGCCCCGGCAGCGCTCAGAAGGGCAAATAGGTCTGGGGGCGGCGTCCCTTTATAACCTACCGTTCTGCCTTCCCAATCCTTGGGTGTTTTCAAACCGCTTTCGGCTAGGGCGGCATAGGCTTGTTGACCGCGTTGACCGATCAGCGCAATTGAAACGACAGGCAAACCCGGTTCGGCGCGACGTTGTAAGATTGTGGCTGCATCCATCGTTGTCACCTGCACCTTGCCAGCGGTGAGCAGCTGCAGATGCTCACCTTGGCCGGCGGAATGTTCAATGGTCACATCCAGCCCCTCGCGCTCAAAGAAACCTTTTTCCTTGGCGACATAAGCACCAACGAAAGGCAGGTTTGCCTGTGGTTTATATCCCGCCATAAAGGTCATGGCGAACGGTGCCGCGGTTGGAGTTGGGGGTGTGACATTCATTGGGGCACAGGCAGCAACAAAAATGAACAACAAAACAAACCAAGAGCGCAAGAACCTGATCATTGAAAGCCTCCACGTAAAGGTTATTCCACGGACGGTGACCGCCAGGGCATCGCCCGATGTTCTAGCCAGACCATGAGGAGGTAGATGAAGATGCTGACGGTTGAAACGACAAAAATAGCAGCAAAGAGAGGCGGCAAGTTTAGGTTGGAATATGCCAGCCACATCACACGTCCCAAGCCGTTGCCGGCACCCGTCCATTCGGCGATGACTGCGCCCATCAGCGAGAGCGGTGCCGCCACCCGCAAAGCTGCAAACAAGTAAGGCAACGCCAACCAAGCCCGCAAGTGACGCAAGGTTTGCCATGCCGTGGCGCGATGGACGCGCATCAGATCCAACATCTCGGCATCGGCGCTTTGCAACCCGACCAAGGTGTTAACCAACACGGGGAAGAAGGTCAGTAAGGCCGTGATGATCATCTTGGGCAAGACCCCAAAACCCAACCAGATGGTCAAGAGCGGAGCAATGGCTGCCAGCGGCATGGATTTGATCAAAAGTGCCAAGGTCATCACGCCACTTTCCAAGCGCGGCTGTAATGTGACCCAAACGGCAACGCCTATCCCGGCCAGCAACCCCAAGCATAGCCCGCCCAATGCCTCGCCCAAGGTGATTAAGAGAGCAAAAAGGTAATAAAGCGGATCGAGCCAAAAAGTTGTCCAAATCTGGCTGGGGGCGGGCAAAAGATACACCGGGGTGCCACTTACTTGCACGCCTAACTCCCAGCTCAACAAGGCAAGTAGGACGATCAGCCCAGCACCCACGATGTCAAGTTTGGTTTTCGCGTTCATGATCCTAAAGGCAACCCTCTCCAGCCACGCAAAGAGGTCGGATGGATGCGAAAAGCCTGCCAAGAGCGTCCTTTCACCCTTTTCGATAAAGTCTCGCCCAAATAACGGCGGCGCAGGCGTGTTACTAAGGCTTGTGTGCCACCGGGGTAATCGGTGTCGCGTAGTCGAATGGCTTCACCACGGGCAACAACTCTGCGCAAAGGTGTCCACGGTTCATCGATCGTCAACGAGACCGATGGGTTTTCTTGGAGGTAAACCGCCCATTGAGAACCCTCCCACGCGGCGACATAAAAGGACTTGCCATCCCACTCTTGCCAGACCGGCACAACGTGCGGTTTTCCCTCGCGGGTGAGGCAAGCCAAGCGCGCCACTAGCGGTGCTTGCAAAAATTGGTTGATGTCTTGGGGACTGAGAGGGCTTTCCTCGGTTATGGATAGATTTCTAGCCGTTTGGTAAGGGGCATAAAAAGCTGCGCCAAGGCGATAAGAGATGCGCATTGCCATATCGCGCAGATAAGAGAGGTAGCCTTGAATGTTCTGGAGTTCAAACCGTGATCGAGGGCAGCTCGACAATAAGGCAGCGTCTGGAGTCGAACCATTGCGACAAATCGGGATGGCGATTTCTACTAACTCAGGCGCGTATAACAGGGCATAGCTTTGATGTACAGTCAATTCGTCTAGGAATGGTGGGAAGAGGCGCGGCGCAGCCGACTCTTCGTAATTGAGGATTTCACCAATTTTATATAATGGTTGCAATCGGCTTTTGGCAGGGAGAACAGCCAAGATTAGAGCACCTTGCGGATGAGGGAGCGCTAGTGCCAGCGTTTCAGCGATTGATTTATCCATCCCCTCTTGCTCGAAGGCTTCAATCCATTCTCGCCACTGAGGTAGAGGCGTGCCGACCCATGCCAATAATCTCCGACCCAGAAAGTAATTGCCGCGTGGATGTGATTGCTCAACATATTCTTCTTCTTTGAGAAGATTAGCCAAACTAAAAAAAGAACTGCGCGGCATGTGAAGCTGTTGCATCAACTGCAGCGCAGAGCAGCCATTCGGGGTTTGACGCAAGGTTTCGATGAATTGAAAAGCTTTTTTTAGTGTTCTGGTTGTATCGGACATGAAAAATGGACTCAATTAATTTCATAAAGTCTAATATTCTGGATTATAGTCTCTAAAAAGGAATTATGTCAAGTATTCTTGGATTGATTATAGAGAAAATGGATGACTCACGAGCAAACCTTTTGTTTTTATCTCAATCTCTCCCATGGGACATTAACCAAGTACTGCATGCTAAGTTTCTGGTGAGTATTGGTTTCTATTATTCGACTATTCTTCGTACTTTCTAAAGATCGATAAAACCTTATCAGCATAGGTGTAGCCGACCTGCATCGGCCCATACGCTTTCAATGCATCACGGTAATTTCCATGACGTTTAATCAGATTAGCTAATAGTTTTGTGCCGTAATGGATATTGAATTGTGGATCTTCTAGTTGCTCAATTGTTGGTCGATTGGCAAAACAGGGTCCATTGACACATTGAAATTGGCTTGCCAAACCATCTCTTGGCATGACCTGCATCAGTCCAACTGCCCCGCTGTGTGAATAAGCCAATGGATCACCACCGCTTTCTATCCAAATCACAGAGGCAATTAAATCGGGAGGAAGATTATATTTTGTGGAAGCGCTCATAATCGCATCGCACCATTGTCGCACCCGCTCGGGAAATCGCTGGCTAACTTCACAATTTAAATGCGCTTTTATCTCCGACTTATCGTCAAGGGTTTGTGTTGGTGATGAAGCAATATGAGTTATCTCTACCGAAAGAACCTCTACATTCAAGTTATGAGATTCTAAATAAGCGGGTAAGGTGATCAGTCGGGAGAGATAGATGCCACACCCGATGACTAGTAGACTTCCGAGTAAGAAACCACGAAAAATCAATTTTGGACCGATGGAGTAAGGATTTGCGTACATTCTCATTCTCTGCTTTGTAGGTTGAAAATATAGCTATAAACAAGAACTCTTCTCTATCCGTAAGTAATGTCTATTGCTTAGGAGTTCAATACTACAAGTTGTCATAGTAATTTCACTCTTGACAAAACAGAACTTATGTTCTATTATATATGGGAACAAATGTTCTGTCAACAGGTTGTGATTAGGATGATTGGAGGAACATATGAACCAAACAATCTTAGGTAGTTTTCCTTTTTCGGATTTGTCCCACCGTCTACGATTGCGGCGCAGCCTTGCCTTTGGGTTGATTCTATTAACCGCCTTAATAGCGTTTGAGGTTTTCAATTACTCGACTACCGAATTTGCGCTTTCAGATTTGCTCGGGAATTTGACCTTTGCCGGTATTCGCTGGGCAACGATATTAGCCATTGCTTTTTGTGGAATCGACTTTGCGGGTATTGCTCGTTTATTCACGCCCAACGAAACAGTCGAATCACCCAATGAGGTGTGGTATCTTTTTGGGGCTTGGCTCTTAGCTGCCACGATGAACGCTATGCTTACATGGTGGGGTGTATCGATCGCTATTCTTGAGCATCAATCACTGGGAAACGCTGTCGTTGGACGCGAGACTCTGTTGCGTGTTGTCCCAATTTTTGTTGCGATCCTTGTTTGGCTAATTCGCGTCTTGATCATTGGCTCTTTTTCGGTCGCTGGTCCGAGATTGTTTTCACAAGCCGAGCCAGCTTCGACCGTACACAGACAACCAGCATTATTGCGACCAATTTCAAACCCGACCCGCGGGATAAGCAGCCGCCCGATTTCCGTAGCACCGCGCGCAACACGACCAGCGAATGATAGTGAAAACGAATCAATCTTTACTCGACCTGAACCGACTTACCATCCAGTTTCAATGAGCGCTCGATCGAGCTCTACCCACCAACCCCCCCTTCCTCGTCAGTAATCTACAAACCTCGCCTCTCCTATAAATTGGGAGGGGCGAGAACCATAGAGCAAAAATGAGTTTTTCTAATTAAGGTCATTCGTCCCGATAATAGATTATTGCATCTTCTGTGGTTTCTTCCAAAAAGATCATTACCAAGACAATTACAGGGTATGATAAGATTATTCCATTATTGCGATTTAATTTATCCGAATGATTTAATTTATCCGAATAAGGAAACGAATCATATATGCACCGATAAAATAACGATGGTCTTCTTTAAACCTCCACTTTAGTCGGTAGCTTTATACAACTAGATCAAATGAGCCGATTTGAGAAAGCGCAATCATTCTTGATCCTTGCTGCAGTTTTATTCGGAATAGTCTTGGGGCATTTTCCTGAGGTTGCCCAAAGCGCAGGCAGCTTTATTCTGCCGTTGCTGATGCTGATGCTTACTGGTACCTTTCTTCACGTGCCGTTGCGTGGTTTCAAGAACGCTTTTCGGTTTCGGCGGGTGGTGATGGCTAGCCTGGTGATCAACTTTGCATGGACGCCTCTTTTTGCATGGCTGCTAGGCTGGCTGTNTCTAAGTGACCAACCTGCGCTGTGGGTAGGTTTCTTGATGTTGATGGTTACACCTTGCACGGATTGGTATCTGGTGTTCACCGGGCTTTCCAAAGGCAATTTGCCGCTGAGTACCGCGTTGTTACCACTCAATCTCGTTTTACAACTCTTGCTTCTCCCGTTTTATCTCTTCGTGCTTGCCGGCGCAGTGTTCCCCCTGAACCTAGGAGTTGTCCTCGAAAGTGTTTTGCTGGTACTGCTCCTGCCGTTTCTTATAGCGAACGCTCTCCGCTATTTTCTCGTCCGTTATTGGTCAGAGTTTTGGCTGGAGCAAAGACTGCTGCCATTGGTTCAGCCAGCCCAGATTATCCTACTTGTCCTGGCGCTTGCGGCAGACTTTGCCTCAGAAGGGCAGACAATCACCCAGAGACCGCAGAGCTTGCTTCAACTTTTGTTGCCCGTTTCGCTTTTCTTCGGCAGTAACTTAGCCCTTGCGTTTGTGGTCAGCAAGTGGCTCAACAGCAACTACGCGGACTTCGCCTCTCTGAGCTTTACGACCCTTGCCAGAAATTCGCCCATTGCTCTGGCGATTGCGGTGGTCGCTTTCCCTGATGAACCGCTCGTGGCACTTGCCCTGGTGATTGGACCGCTGATTGAACTTCCGGTGCTTGCCCTCATCTCTCAAGTTTTGTTGTGGGTAAGGGACAGCGGGCTATTCCCTGAGGGCACTGGCAGTCTAACTTAACGGGTAGTGGATGCTTGGGATTCTGTTGCATTTTCACGGGCTTTTCTTCCTATCAAGTTACGCACATGTCTGCCCGTGGGTAATGCTGATGGTAGCTCCCTGTCTTCGTAAAGGCTAAATAACCAAAAAGAGAGCTGTCTTCTACTGCCAAAGCCATCTGCTAGCTTGCACAATTTCAGAGAATAACCCTTGACAAAATCAAATAAACACTGTATATTTACACTGTAAATATACAGTGTTTATTTATAGAGAACATAAAGAAATCTTATCCTGTCTGAAGGAAGAGCACATGATTCGACCCATGAGAACCCAACAACACCCCAACCTACAAAGAGCCATCCTAGATACCGCCTGGAGGCAGATTTCCCGATTGGGCGCGTCAGCGCTTAATTTGCGCGGCATTGCTCGTGAATTGGGTATCACCGCCCCAGCGATTTACAACTATTTCCCCGACCGCGACGCATTGGTCACCGCGCTGATTGTCGAAGCTTACACCTCTTTTGGAGACGCTCAATTAGCTGCACGCGACTCGGTTGCGGCAGACGACCTAGAAAGGCGCTTGGATGCCATTGGTTGGGCGTACCGACAATGGGCAATCACCTATCCTGAGCGCTATCAACTGATCTTCGGCACACCCATCCCAAATTATGTTGCGCCAATGGATCAGGTGTTCCCCGTCGCGGCGCGGGCGCTGAGCGCTTTAGTCAGTGTGATCGACGCTCTGCGCCTAGCCGGCCGTCTGAATGCTCCAGATTTTCCCTCTGTCCACCCCGACTTTCAACCCGCCTTCGAGCAATGGAAGCAATTCGGCGGCGAATATCATCCGCTCAGTTTGTCGGTTGCCATTCTGATCTGGGCGCGCGTGCACGGCCTGGTCTCGCTCGAGATCGGGCGTCAAATCCCCGCTTTTGGTGAGGACGGGGCAGGGCTATATCGGTACGAAATGCGCTTGTTATCCCAAGAGTTCATCCTTCCCAAGGAAAATCCCCATGCAATCCAGACAAATCTCCAAAAATGGCTATAGCCTGTGGTATTACACCCAGGGAAATCCAATCAACCCCGCTTTGGTGTTCTTACATCCCGCTTTTGGTGATCACACCTGCTTTCACCATCAGATCGAACCCTTTGCCGCCGATTATCACATCATTGCGTTAGACATGCTCGGGCATGGCAAATCCCAAGTACAAAGCGGGAATACCACCATCGATAAGACGGTCGATCTGCTGGCAGAAGTTCTCCAGAACGAAGGGCACGATCAGGCACACTTGGTGGGGGTTTCGCTCGGTTCGCTCATTGCCCAAGCCTTTGCTTTTCGGTTTCCACAGATGGCAAAAACCCTCACCGTCGTCGGTGGCTACAGTATCTTTGGCGATAACTCTGCCATCCTCAAAGCCCAGCGGGGCGAAATGTTGAAGTGGCTTTTCATGGTCTTGTTCTCGATGGATCGCTTTCGCCGTTATGTGGTTTCCACGACGAACGTCGTTGATGCTGAGCGAGAAGTGTTCTACCGCGCCATGCAGCACTTCACCCGCCGCTCCTTTCGCGTAATGCCGGGCATGCAAAAACTGCTCGATAAAGCTGAGAGAAGTCTGCCTCAGCCATTGCTGATCATGGTGGGCGAATACGATTTGCCAGTCGTATTCGACTATGCCCGAGCTTGGCACGCCCGTCAGCCCCTAACCGAATTAAGAGTGATTCTCAAAGCTGGTCACTGCGCCAATATGGATAACCCGCAAGAGTTCAACCGCACCTTGAGTCAATTTCTACAAAAGGTTCGCTAGTTTTTATATGGAGTACAAATGAGCAAAACCTTCAAAATCAAGCAGTCACCCATGCGCCAACGCGTTCGCGTCGGATTGCTCTATCTTTCCTTCCATCCCTTCAGAAGCGCAAAAACTCCTCGCCCAGCCATTTATCCCTGCTTGGCTGTATCGTCTGTTGGGTGGGGTTGGCTGGCGGCAGCAAGCCAAGCGCTGGGGCGCACAACGAGAGCTGAAGCGCAAACCTTATCAAGTCAAATGCCGAGAATAGCCGTTCTTTTGTGAGGTTGGGATCCATCGATGACCCAAGTCAGAAAAGACGAGCGGCTGGGCAGAAAAACCGCTGGAGATCTCTTGGCGTAGGCGCGTTTCGCTCATCCCAAAGGGTTGCAGCAGGGTGGCGATAGCGCGCAACAACAACTCCCGATAACGCCGAATATCCAACTCAGAGGGGAGGGCGACCTTACCCAAGTCCCAGGCGCGCACACCGCATTGATCAGCAACGTACCAGAAACGCACGCACTGTCCCGGACGGCGCAGTTTTCCTTGAGCTTCTAACTGCTGGGCAGCGCGGGCGACTGCAGAAGGTTGGCGGTAGTCCATAACCGAACGGCTGAGCTTTTGAGCCAGAAGCAGTTTTTCGGGCGGCACAGCGCCATGCTGTAGGGCGCGCAAAGACGTGCGCACAAATCGAAGGATTTTGGGGAGTTGCTGGGCAGCCGTAGCAGCATCCGGAGCCGCCGCCAAGCAGTCTAGGATTGCCTGCTGCACCTCAGCGATCCACAGCGGGGTATCGCGGCGGCGTAGCTCCAGGCCGCGCACCTTCAAAGAACCATCTTGAAAGACGCCAAAATAGCGATTGGGCACGGGGATGCGCTCGTCTTGCCGCGAGGGCAGAAAAGCGATCCAGCGGTAAATGCCCTCCAACGAGATGGGCAAGCCCGTGCGGCGGGCAATTTCGTCTAGGAGCGGTTGAAAGTCGGCTGCCTGCGTGAAGTCCGGCTTCTTGACCCATAGCCCGTCCACGTATAAGTGCAGCACTTCAAAGCCTTGTTCTTCGGCGGCTTCTTTGGCGCGCAGGAGCGCTTCGCGCCCGTAAGCAGTGACCGCCTCGTGGGCTTCAATGCGTCCAAAGCGGGCGTTTTTATACCCCAAATAGCCAAAGCAGGTGACCAACAGCCATTTATGAGCAGATGCACAGGCTTTATAGCGTTTGCGCCGTGGGTCATGGTTGGGCAAAACCGTTAGCCTTCTCTTAAGCTCTAGCCGCTTTTCAAGCAGTGGTGAGAGCGTTTGCGGGATCAGCGCCGGCGCTGGGGTCTCGCTTAGAGGTTGCAGGTGAGAGACCGCAGATTGAGTTTGCGCTGCAGATGGGATCGTTTCCGGGGAGATGTTGAAGCGCGCCATGATGCTGGGGTACATAGAAACAAAGTCCAATTCGGCGACATGCTCGTGCAAGCCCACAAGGGGTTGATAGACCAACCCGCCTTGGTCGCTGTGGAGGAGATCGAGGGCGGTTTTGGGCATCTCGGCGTGCTGTTTGTGCCATGGCACAAGGATGCCCATCTGCAAAGCGGTGCGGATTTGCATAGCAGAGATGCCGCTGCCCGGCGAAAGGCGCGCTGCCGATTGTAAGGGCAAGCTGGTCACCCGCGCCATTTCCAAAATGCCTTCGATGCCATAGTCGTGGTAGAGAACAGCGTTTTCGGCGTCGATGTGCCAACGTCCGAAAAGGTGCGCTTGTCGCCCGCGATAGATGACTTGCCCGTAGGAAAAATAAGTGCGTTCAGGGCGGCCTGCCACACTCCGCTCAGGGTCACGACTGAGTGGCAGATGGATGCTCAGGCGCTGTTCCTCTTTGAGCAAGTGGGGCAGCAGCCATGTATCTCCCCAGCGCGTCAGCAGTAGATCAGGGTCATGGCGTTGCAAAATGGCGCGCAGGTTGAGCAAGACAGGGGCGGGAGGGACGCAGCGCCAAGCGATAACTAAAACGATTCTCGCGCAAGAGGAGATAGCTGGGCGAAGCGTGGGCAGGGTCGCTATCGGGTTCTAAGTACAGGATGCGCAGCGGGGGTGGGGACGGATCAAGCTCCCAGGGGCTATCCAGGGTTTGCCAATCCTGAATGAAACCCTCTTGATCCAAAGCTAGGCGGCAGCGCGCCCCAGCAAAGGAGCCATAGACGGCTGCATGGCGTAAGGCGAGAGGGATGTCAAGGTCATAATAGGTGAGATGCGGGAAAGCTCCCGTCACACGCTGAAAGAGCAGGGTATGATCGCTTGGACGTTGGACTTGCACTTTCAATACACTCACCGCCTGCTCCTCGAAAAGATCACGCCGTTCGCAGCGTTCCAAGCAAACATGAAAAGGCTGATTGCGGATAAAGCGCCAAACGGCGCGCAGGATTTCGGGTTTGCCGCTGATGTAAGATACGATGGGAAAGGATTGCTTCACTGCGCAGCAGAAAATATGCCCCTGCTCATCTTGCTGAAGCAGCCAGACAGTCAGCGTGCCTTCGCGGTTGGAATAAAGGTCTAAGAGCCAGCCTTCAATTTCTATCATCGCCTTGAGGTACTGGATTTTGCAGGCTTTCCAGAAGTTGGCGCAACGCTCGCACTTCTTTGTGTTCTTCCAGCAGCATGGCTAGCAGAAAGACCTCGAGGGGCAGCGCATGAGCGGCATAAGCTGCGGCGGCTAAGTGCTGATGGGCACGGGCAAAGAGATCGTCAAAGACAATTTGGTCGCTGCGCCGCAGCGCGCGTCGAAAGCGCGCCAGTGCGTCTTGCTCTTGAAGAAAGGTCTGCGTGATGGAAGGGTTCGTGCGTCCCATGTTGAACTCCTTTAGAACAGACGGGGCTGAGGCGGGGATTGGGGCAGCGGTTCAAACTCCCAAAGGGTTTCGGCAGCAGCTTGTAGCAAAGCGAGAAAAAGTTGCTGCGCAGGATCAAGCACAGGTGTGGCGCTGACTAGGGTTTGCACACCGCGGCTCAGTTGCTTCAGTTCGTGCAGACAATCCCGAAATAGCTTCAGCCTTTCTCCTTGCGGAACGCTCTCGTCAAAAAACAGATCGGGCAGATCGGTCACGATGGTGGGCAGGATGGTGTTGCGGTGTCGGCGAAGCAGGGAAAGCACTTGATAGCATGTAAACGCGCGGGCAAGGTGTATGCGTCTCAAGGCAGGCTCGAGAGCCGCGGTATCTTGGCGCAGACGCCGCGCAATGGCGTGTGCCTCAAAACGGTTGCCGCACACCAGCACTTGCACTTCGCCCCGCAGAGCCAGCCGCGCAATGAATTCGTTCAGGAGCGGGCGTTGGATGGAGCGCGGCGCCAAGAGGAGATATAGATGACCTTTCGGTAATTCGGGCAACCATCTCATGCCTTGAGTCTCGCGCTAGATGCAGGGAAGGACAATCCCATGCGGGGTGAAATAGGCGGTGAAGAAACGGTTAACCATAAGGTGAGGGATAGATTGACGAAATTTGACATAGATGAGGTTGATTCCCTAATGTCAAACTTGTGATAATTATCACTATATCCCAACCTCTTGTTGCGCTATGCTTTCAATGGTGACCATAAGAGGGTACTTGCATTGCCCTCCTTAGTTGCTTTTGCTTTTGTGGAGGTAATGACCGCATGTCTGATTTCCGCATCCAAACCCATCCCATCCTGCCCATCCCGGAACGAGAGCCTATCTCCTTTACTTGGCAAGGAAAGCCGTTGCAAGGATACGCGAATGAGACGATCGCTGCTGCCCTATTTGCCAACGGCATCCGCATCTTTGGCTATCATCCCAAAGATGGCTCGCCGCAGGGCATCTTCTGCGCTAACGGTCAATGCGCGCAATGTACGGTGATCGCCGATGGTTTGGCCGTCAAAGCCTGCATGACTTTGCTGCGGCCGGGAATGAAAGTCGAACCTTTGCGCGGTTTGCCCACCTTGCCCGAAGTTCCACCCGCGCGCGAATTTCAACCGACCCGCATCGTTTCTACTGAGGTCTTGATCATCGGTGGCGGACCGGCAGGCTTATCGGCGGCGATCGAACTGGGTCAGCGTGGCATCCGTACCTTGATCGTGGACGACAAACACCGCCTGGGGGGCAAATTGGTCTTGCAAACCCATCGTTTCTTCGGCTCGATCAACGCCTGCTATGCCGGCACGCGGGGCATCGATATCGCCACGCGTTTGGAAAACGATGTGGCACAATATCCCACCGTTACCACTTGGCTGAACACCACCGCCGTTGCCGTGTTCAGCGACAAACGGGTTGGTGTCGTGCGCGCGTTGATCGATGAACAGGGTAACAGTGAGTATGTCCTGATCGAACCACAAGTGCTGTTGGTCGCCACCGGCGCAAGAGAAAAATCGCTCACCTTCAGAGGCAACACTCTGCCCGGCGTATATGGCGCCGGCGCCTTTCAGACGCTGGTCAACCGCGATCTGGTGCGCGCTTCGGAGCGCTTGTTCATCGTTGGCGGCGGCAATGTCGGTTTGATCGCTGGCTATCACGCCCTGCAAGCTGGCATTCAGGTTGTCGGGCTAGTGGAAGCCTTGCCGGAATGCGGTGGCTACAAAGTGCACAAGGACAAACTGGTGCGCATGGGGGTGCCGGTTTACACCTCGCATACTGTAGTCAGCGCCAACGGAAAAGAATCGGTTGAGTCGGTGACCATTGCCCGCGTAGATGAATCATGGCAACCTATCCCTGGCACCGAACGCACCTTCGAGTGCGATACCTTGTTGATTGCTGTCGGTCTCGATCCGGTAGATGAGTTCTATCGCAAGGCGAAAGAATTTGGCATGGTGGCTTATGCCGCGGGGGACGCCGATGAAGTTGCCGAAGCCTCGGCTGCCATGTTTTCGGGCAAGATCCGTGGTTTGGAGATCGCTCGTTATCTGGGCAAGAATGGCTTTGAAATTCCCACAGAATGGTTCCGCACGGCGGAGATCCTCAAATCTCGCCCCGGTCAAGTTACCCATGAGACCATTCCTGAAAACGAAGATATATTCCCCGTGCTGCACTGTTCACAGGAGATTCCCTGCAACCCGTGTACTTCCGTCTGTTCACAAGGTGCAATCTATATCGATCCCGAAGACATCCGCAA
>JAOAHK010000029.1 GCA_026415275.1 Anaerolineales bacterium | reverse complement strand
ACTATGCACTGGTCAACTTTCGGTCTTTCAAGCGCGTTGTCGATGATCTCGGTGGTCTGGATGTCAAAGTTGGTCAGCCCCTTTACGACCGTTACCCCGGCAAAGGTTGGATCACCATCCCCAAAGGCAAAGTGCACATGGACGCAGATATGGCACTGTGGTATGTGCGCTCGCGCAAGACTTCCAACGATTTCGCTCGTAATCGCCGCCAGCAGGAAGTTTTGCTTGCCCTGTTTGAAAAGTTTGTCAGCCTTGATGCCATCACGCGTGCTCCAGAGTTCTACAAAGCATATAAAAAGGCGGTAATCACCAATCTCACCTTTGAAGATGGCTTAGCCCTACTGCCCATCGCCGCTCAAGTCACCCTCGATCGCTCCCGCATCAAGCACTACTTCATCACTCCCGAAATGGCGTATGACTATATTACCCCGGGTGGTGCAATGGTGTTACTCCCCAACGAAACTGCTATTCGTAAGTTGGTCTAGCAAGTTGTCGGCGGCAAGTAAGGCGAAGCGGGGATATGGCAATGACCCTCCAAGGAAAAGGCTATTTTATCTGGCGCATTTGGACCTGTGAAAACGGCGATGTAAGCGCCATTGCCAATTTAGCCCAGCAAGCTAATTTCACCCACATCCTGATCAAGGTCGCCGATGGGGCATATAGTTATAACATTGTCAATAACATTGACCTTGTTCCCCCATTGGTCAGCGCTTTGCGCCAGAAAGGGATTGTTGTTTGGGGTTGGCACTACATTTACGGGAATGAGCCAGTTAGCGAAGCGGATAAAGCCATCCAACGCATTGGACAACTGAATTTGGATGGGTATGCGCTCGATGTTGAGGGGGAATTTAAGCAGCCGGGCAAAGACGCCGCTGCGCGTACCTTTATGAAACGCTTGCGCAGCGCTTATCCCTCCTTGCCCATTGCCCTATGCTCCTATCGCTACCCCACATATCATCCTCAGGTTCCGTGGAAGGATTTTCTGGAGCAATGTGATTACAACCTGCCACAAGTTTATTGGGAACTGGCGCACAACCCCGCTGATCAACTGCGCCGCTCGGTGATGGAATTTCAAGCGCTTCCCCCTTTCCGACCCATTATCCCGGTCGGCTCGGCATATCGCAGAGGCAGTTGGATGCCCAGTCCAACCGAAATCTTGGACTTTCTCACCACTGCCCAATCCCTCGGGCTGAGCGCTGCCAATTTTTGGGAATGGTCCAACACGCGCAAGTATCTGCCCGAAGTGTGGAATATCATCCGTGATTTTCCTTGGACATATGCCCCGCCGCTAGCCGACATCAGTCAACAGTTAGTCAGCGCCTTGAACACCCACAATCCCGATGCAGTGATTGCCCTTTATCTCCCCGATGCAGTGCATGTCAACGCAGCGCGCACCATTCAAGGCTTGACGGCTCTACGCGCTTGGTATGATAGCTTACTCAATCAATTGTTACCTAATGCAACCTTCACCCATCTTGCCCATAGCGGGCAGGGCAGCGCACGTTGGTTTGCTTGGCGCGCTGTTTCACCGCGCGGGCGGGTCGAAAACGGCAGCGATACTTTGGGCATTTACGGGGATAAGATTGCCTATCACTACACCAGTTTTACAATACTTCCCCCATAAGATTTTTTCTCCACATCCCCGCTTTCTTTATTCGATCTCAACCCGATTGTGCCCGTTCCGTTTGGCACGTTGCAGAGCTTGGTCGGCGCGCAAAAACACCTTTTCGAACGAGCGATCCTCTGCGGTGGGTAAACTGCAACCAATGCTGAGAGTAATGGAATAATTTTGCCCACCGACATGAAAGATTAAGTCGGCGCATTCTTGGCGGATTCGCTCTGCAGTGCGGTGAGCAGCTTGGCGGTCGGTTTCCAACAAAAGAACCCCAAACTCATCACTGCCAAGCCGACCGATCCGGTCATGTTCACGTAACATTTGAGTTAACGCTATGATGAGTTGCTTCAACACCTCTCCGGCGGTGTCTGATGAGGTGCGCTCGTTGAAGGTTTGCCATTGGTCGATATCGATAACCAAGAAGGCAAACGGGCGACCGTAGCGTTGAAACTTGCGGAACTCATTCACCGCTTCACTTAAGAAAGCACGGCGGCTTAAAGCGCCGCTCCAATCGATTGGGTCAGAAGAAGAATGCGAAATTGGGTCTGTTCCCATATCCGTATTATACCGTCAGTTCAGCAGAGTATTTGGCCGATGAACATGTTGCAGGGAGCACAAGGCACGCAGAGAGAAGTCGACTTGACTCTCTGCGCACTCTCTTGATTTTACGGCTGAGAACCCTATCTTGAATTGAAATTGTGAAAACGGACTAGCGTAGGCTAAAGATTGGCACAATATAAAGCGTCTTCTCAAAAGGGTTTAGCCTGTATTTGGGGTGTGAAGTTTAGAGCTATATGGAACCTTCGGGGCAAAGCGGTTTTCAGAAAGAGTGCGTGCTTTATCGGATATAATTTCACCGAACAAAACAGTCAATGAAGGCAGCCCATGCACGAAGCAGTGATCAATCTGCACATGCACACCCCCTACTCTGATGGCTTTTACAGCCACACCCAGATTGCTCAAGCTGCAATCCGGAGTCATTTGGATGCAGTGATCGTCACCGATCACAATGTGTTGGTTAAGGGGATAGAACGCTATGTCCTAGAGGGGGATCGGCACACGCTCTTGCTGGTGGGGGAGGAGATCCATGATCAAACCCGCCAACCGCAGAAAAACCACTTGCTCGTGCTGGGAGCTAATCAGGAACTTGCCCAATACGCCTCTGAACCGCAACGTCTGATTGATGCCGCCCGGCAAGCTGGTGGCTTGACCTTTCTAGCGCACCCCATTGACCCTGCTGCGCCTGCTGTGCGCCAAAACGACATCTCCTGGGTGGACTGGGAGGTGCACGATTTCACTGGCATTGAGCTGTGGAATGGTTTTTCGGAGTTCAAAGGACATCTCAAGAGCCTGTTTCACGCACTCTTTTATGGTTTTTTTCCAGTGTTGATCGCCGAAGGCCCATTTCCTGAAGCCCTAAGGCGTTGGGATAGCTTGCTGTGGCGAGGCAAACCTGTCGTGGCAATTGGCGGCTCGGACGCGCATGCCTTGCCGATCCGCATCGGGCCCCTGCGCAAGACGATCTTTCCCTTTGAATTTCATTTTCGCTGCATAAACACCCATCTTTTGCTTCATCAGCCCTTAAGCGGTGAATTTGCCAACGACCGTCTGGCAATCTATTCCGCCCTTGCCGCTGGGCGAGCATTTATCGGCTATGATCTGCCCGCTTCGACGCGTGGTTTTCGCTTTCGTGCGATCGGCAAAGACCGTGAAGCAGGCATGGGCGAGGCTATCTCTGTTGAAGGCGGTGTGACCTTTAAGATCCGCTTGCCTTTCCCCACCGAATGCGTTTTGCTCAAGGACGGCAACCCAGTGAAGAAATGGTATAAGCGGGATTTGTGTACGTACCTGGCAAGTGAACGAGGGGTGTATCGCGTCGAGGTCTATCTCCGCTTTCTAGGCAAACGCCGTGGCTGGATCTTCTCCAATCCAATTTACGTGACCTAGAAAAATTGTGCTCTGCTGCAAAGCAAAGCGCGGGTAGCTGGACGAGGTTGCGACTCACAACTTTTCCTAATAGGCTCTTCATAATTTCTTAACACTCCTTTGCTATCCTTTAGCATGGAAATTGATCAAAGCTAAGTTTTTGAGAAAGGAGTGTCTATGACTCGAAAAACTATCATAACGGTCACCGTGTTGATTGCGGTTTTGGCAGTTGTCGGTATTGGCGCGTTTACCTTTTTTACTGTGCGCGCCCAATCCGATAACACCAACTTCCCTGCTTGGGATGGCAATCGCCCCTTTGGCGGTCGCATGGGCAAAGGTCCTGGTTTTGGAGCGGATGGGGAAGCCCTAGCTCAAGCGCTGGGGATAAGCCTGGAAGAACTGCAATCTGCCCAACAGAAAGCCCAAGAGACGGCTCTCAAGCAAGCGGTTGAGCAGGGGTTAATTACCCAGAAACAAGCCGACTGGCTGCAGTCCAAAGGGCGTCCATCTCCCTTGGATCGGCGTTTGTTCGCATGGTTGAGCCGGAATGGAATTGATATGAATGCCTTGCTGGCTGACGCTTTAGGCATCACTCCAGAGCAGCTCAACGAAGCCAGAGCAAAGGCGGTTGACATCGCGATTGACCAAGCCGTTGCGGATGGCAAAATCACTCAAGAGCAAGCGGACTTAATGAAAGCTCGCCGAGCGTTGTTTACCAACGAGAATTTCATCAACGCCATGCGCTCAGCCTTCGAAGCTGCTGTCAAGAAAGCTGTTCAAGAAGGCGTGATCACCCAAGACCAAGCCGATCTGATTTTGCAACAACTTCAATTGCGGCCGCGCAGCCAAGGGATACCAGATTTCCCTCCAATTTTTGGGGGTCACCCCAGCGATTTTCCACCATTTGGACAAGGTGAGGGCGAACCTCTCCCACCTGCCCCAGCTCCATAGAAGTCCCCTCGCCCTTTGGGAGAGGGGTTGGGGGTGAGGGCTGCCCCCCTCTCCCGTTGGGAGAGGGGTTGGGGGTGAGGGCGACCTCCCGTCCTACTTTTGTGATCTAAGCACCTCTAACGCAGTATAATCGGAGCAGGACATCCCCATGGCAAAGAAAATTTTGGTGGTTGACGATAAAGCAGAAATCCGTAAGCTGCTCAAATCCTACTTCACTCAAGAGGGCTATGAAGTGGTGACCGCGGCAGATGGGCAGGAAGCTCTCTTTGTTGCCCGCCATGAGAAGCCTGATGTGGTCTTACTGGATATTATGATGCCGCAGATGAATGGATATGATTTTCTGCGCACCTTCAGCCGCGAGTCCTCCACTCCCGTGATCGTCCTCACCGCTAAAGTCGAAGAAAGCGATAAAGTATTGGGATTGGAGCTCGGCGCCGATGATTACGTCGTCAAACCTTTCAGCCCGCGCGAGTTGGCAGCGCGGGTGCGCGCCGTGTTGCGCCGAATGGAAAAAGCCCATCAGGAGGTGCCGCAAATTCTGCGGGTTGGCGAGATTATGGTTGATTTGGATGGACACTATGCCAAGGTCGGCGGACAAATGGTTGACTTAACTCCCTCGGAATTCACCATCTTAGCCACCTTGATGGGCGCACCCGGAAGGGTCTTTAGCCGCTTAGAATTGCTCGAGCGGTTGCAAGGTGTAGCTTACGAGGGCTATGAACGCACCATCGACGTGCACATCCGCAACTTGCGTGCCAAAATTGAAACCGACCCTTCCCAACCGCGCTACATCGAAACCGTCTATGGCGCTGGCTATCGCTTTGCGCCTCAAGAAAAACTTTCCTGACCCTATGCGCTCGATCACCACAAAACTGATCCTTGCTTTCCTCTTGGTTGGCATCAGCGGCTCCTTGATGGTCTCGCTGATTATTTGGCAGCGCACCCGTTCAGCCTTCGATCAGTTTGTCCTCACCCGCGAACAGCAGGGGTTGCTAAGCCTTTTGCTGCTCTACTATCAGCGTCGCGGCTCTTGGGATGGCATCGAGATCGCCATCCAAGAATTCCGAGATCCCTCTCCGCCGCCTTTTATGGGGCAGAGGAGACCGTTTACTCTAGCTGACGCCAATGGAGTAGTTCTCTATAGCTCTGACGCGCAGCAGATTGGCAAACAGCTCTCGCGCAGTGAATTGCGACGCGCAATAGCTCTGGAATTAAGTGGAAGGCGGGTGGGTTGGGTTGTGATCACCCCATTTCGACAACTTCTGCAGCCGGGTTCAATCGAAGAGCGGTTCTTGCGCACGGTGCGCAGCGCAACGGTGCTCAGCGCGCTTGGGGCGAGCATTCTTGCGCTGGTATTGGGCAGTCTGCTGGCGTATGGCTTAACCCGCACCCTACACGAACTGAAAGGGGCTGCCCTGGATATTGCGCAAGGCAAATACGGACGGCAAGTGAATGTTCGCAGCAAGGACGAGTTAGGAGAATTGGCCCATGCATTTAATCAAATGAGCCTCCAGTTAGAGAGCGCCATCCGAGCTCGCCGCCAAATGACGGCCGACATCGCCCATGACTTGCGCTCACCACTGACGGTCATCCAAGGCTATACAGAAGCCCTTAGCGATGGCAAGTTGGAGGGGAGCGAAGAAGTCTATCAAATCCTGCATCAGGAAACTCAACACCTCAGCCGCTTGGTGGATGACTTACGGCTGCTCTCATTGGCAGATGCGGGGGAGTTGCCCCTTGCTCTGCAACCCATTGAACCCAAAGTCTTGCTTGACCGCGCTCAGGCGCGTTTCCAAATTCAAGCTGAACAAAAACAAGTGCAATTGGTGGTCGATGCTCAAGGGTTCATTTCTCCGATTCGAGTAGACTCCGAGCGTATGGCGCAGGTGCTCGACAACCTGATTCAGAATGCTTTGCGCTATACTGCGCCAGGAGGCACCATATGGTTGCGCGCTAGGCAAACGCCGCAGCAGGTTATCCTAGAAGTCAGCGATAATGGCGCTGGTATTGCCGCGCAAGACCTACCGCGCATCTTCGATCGTTTCTATCGCGCAGATCCGTCGCGATCGCAGAACGGTGAATCGGGCTTAGGCTTGGCAATTGTTAAGTCGTTGATTGAGGCACAGGGCGGAAGCATCACCGTTACAAGTGTTCTCGGTCAAGGAACAACTTTCACAATGTTTTTTCCCAAGGAGAAATCAGACACACGATGAGTTCTAATCGATGGGCTTATGCGCTTTTGATTATGATTATCGCCTTTGTAGCTGCCTGTGGAGGAGTTTTTCTAGGTAGCTTTCTTATGTTACAGGCAGCTCAAAGTGGGCGTCTAGCTTTGGGGGTTACACAACCATCACCCACACCCTTTTTACCAACTCCTGCACCCCCTGATCATGCACCCCAACCTCTCGACTTGAGCGAAGCCCAATCACGCATTATCCAGACCGTACAGAAGGTCAGTCCGGCGGTTGTTACTGTGGTTGGTGTTATACCGAGTCAGATGACCATTTTTGGGCCTACGGGGGAACAAACAGTGAGCGGCAGCGGTGTGTTTATCTCACCCGCCGGATATCTCTTAACCAATCAGCATGTCGTCGAAGATGTCGAAGAGGTAGCAGTTATCCTTTCCGATGGCAGCCAGGAAACGGCGCAATTGGTGGGTACGGACCAATATGCCGATTTAGCTGTCTTGAAGGTTGAGGGCACCCCTCCTGCGGTGGCAGAACTGGGCAACTCCGACTTGGTGACCCCCGGGGAGATGGTCATCGCTATCGGATCGCCTTTAGGGGATTTCCGCAACACGGTAACGCTTGGCGTGATCAGTGCTACCGGTCGCTCTATTGACACAGGTCAGGGATACCAGATCGAAAACCTGATTCAAACGGATGCTGCGATTAATCAGGGCAATTCTGGTGGACCTTTGGTCAATCTAAACGGGCAAGTCATTGG
This sequence comes from Anaerolineales bacterium, assembly GCA_026415275.1. Classification (GTDB taxonomy): domain Bacteria; phylum Chloroflexota; class Anaerolineae; order Anaerolineales; family UBA4823; genus NAK19. The sequence continues at coordinate 5,826 of JAOAHK010000029.1, read as the reverse complement.
CATAAACACCCTCATCGTCCGCTCTACTGGCACGGGAGCAATCGCCGAAGGGTTAGGATTTGCCATTCCGGTCAACACGGCTCGCGAAGTGGCCGAACAAATTATCCAAAAGGGGTATGTCTCCCGCCCCTATTTGGGCATCCGCTGGCAATTGGTGACCCCCCGTGTGGCAGCGATTTACAATTTAGGAGTGGAATGGGGTGTTTATATCACCCAAGTCTTCGCCGATAGCCCAGCCGCTAAAGCTGGTCTGCGTCGGGGAGATATTATTGTCCAAATCGGCGAAGTAAAGATCGATGAAAGGAATTCTTACATCAACGCCCTTTACCGCTATCAACCCGGTGATGAAGTGGACGTCGTCATCTGGCGTGAAGGACGTTTGATCACCTTGCGGGTGCGATTGGAAGAAATCCCGCGCTAGGATAAACTTCCCTCGCCTGCGGGGTGCGAGAGTGGAAGAGAGAAGAACGTCCAGTGCCCTCAATTAAGGTTCGTTTCTTGACTCGTTCCTCCATCGTCGACAAGGTATTCATCCGCAGGCGGATACACCAACCCTCAACGCGGAGAACTTTGACCACTTTCAAATCGTTGACAAATTTTAGGGGGTTACGATATATTCCACACGGTTGTAACAAACCCGCTTACCCCATCCCGATTCTTGGATTATTTAGAACCTAATGCAGAAAGGAAGCCTTAAGGATGAAACCCAAACCCACCATCGGTGTTCAATCCCCTGAAATTTACTTACCCCGCCAAGGTGTTGATCTAAAGAAATGGGCTGTTGTGGCATGCGATCAATACACTGCCCAGCCGGAGTATTGGGAGCAGGTTGCCGCATTTGTCGGTGAGTCACCCTCTACCCTGAAGCTGATCTTTCCCGAAGTGTACCTAAATGCCCCCGATATGCCCCAGCGCATCGCTGCTATTCAAGAGACAATGAAAAATTATTTGAACGAAGGTATCCTCGAAGCGCACGAAGGGATGATTTATGTGGAACGCAGTTCCGATGGCAAGACCCGCCATGGCTTGATGCTCTGCCTGGATTTAGAACGCTATGATTATCACCGCGGAACGACCAGCCTCATCCGCCCGACTGAAGGGACGATTGTTGAACGCATAGCGCCGCGCGTTCAAATCCGCCAGAACGCCGTGTTGGAAGTGCCGCATATCCTCGTCTTAATCGATGATCCGCAACAAACGGTGATCGAACCCATCACTCGTCAAAAAGACACCTTAAAAAAGCTATATGAAACCGAATTGATGTTTGGCGGTGGCTTCTTAGAAGGATATGCGCTTTCTCCCGCGATAGAGGAGGAAGTATTTTCTGCCCTAGAGCACTTGGCTCAACCGAATGCCTTTGCCCACCGTTATGGGGTAGACGAGGAAACTCCTGTCTTACTCTTTGCCGTAGGCGATGGCAATCACTCCTTGGCGACGGCTAAAGCGGTGTGGGAGCAGTTGAAATCCCAAGCTGGTGTGGATCACCCCGCTCGTTATGCTTTGGTAGAAATCGAAAACGTGCACGACACAGGCATCATCTTTGAACCGATCCATCGCTTGTTGTTTGGAGTGAAGAAAAAGATTTCCCAAGCCTTGCAAGAGGCTTTTGGAGAGAGTTTTCATCTTCAGACAGTGTCCACTCAAGCCGAGATGGTTGCGCGGGTAAAGGAAGGACAAACCGGGCAGCAAACCTTTGGCCTGATTTTTGGTGGGGAATCGCTTACCTTTGCTATAGCAGAAATCTATAAACCCACCTCTAACCTTGCCGTTGGCACTCTGCAAACTTTCTTGGATCAATTTCTTGCCCAAAAGGGTGCAGAAAGCATTGATTATATTCATGGAGAAGAAGCTTTGGTGCATCTTAGCACTTCTCCTGGAAGGGTGGGTTTCTATCTGCCGGCGATGTCTAAACATGCTCTGTTTGAGACCGTAATCCGCGATGGAGTGCTGCCGCGCAAGACCTTCTCGATGGGCGAGGCGCACGAAAAGCGCTATTACATGGAAGCCCGTCGCATTTTGCCCTAACTTTGCTAGGAGAATTTGAATGGGTCGCAGCAAAAATTTTTTGCTGCGACCCATTCTTGAGGTCAACCCTCAGGGTAGGCATCTAGCGTGAACCTGCTCCCGTCTTTCAGGAAACTACAGATGAAACAGACGGCGCGAATAAAGTTCGTTCGCAGGCAAGGATTCCCGCGATTCTAGGCTATCTCCCGTCGCTCGTTTGGAGAAAGGTGAGAGGTGCGAGCAGCGGAGAGCGGACATCTCAATCCGCCAGCGTGTCTTGGCTTCTATACCATGGCTGCGATCCACACCTCATGCGGTGCAAGCGGAATGGCTTTTTCAAGTGAAATTTCCTCGTTTGTCTCCCGATGAGTTCCCATCAAAGTCCGCCATTTCCCGCTGGGCAGGGGGCGATCGAGTTGCAAAGTGGCCGACAGGGCAAAGAAATTCAATGTCACTAAGATCGTTTGCTCTTCGGTGCAACGCAGATAGGCTAGCCCATCATGAGGGCGTTGGATCAGCGGTTCGAACGAGCCACGCCGAAGGGCGGGACTTTCCTTGCGCAACCAGATCAATCTACGATAAAAACTGAAGACCGAATTGGGGTCATCTCGCTGGGCTGCCACGTTCACTTGGCGATAGTCGGGATTCAAGGGCAACCAAGTTTTTCCTGTGGNAAAGCCGCCGCCCTCTGAGTTATCCCAGGGGATTGGAGTGCGCACCGGGTCACGTCCTTTGTAGAAAGGATAGTAACGTTTGCCGGGTGGGTCTTGGATTTGAGAGTAGGGGATCTTCCCATCTCTCATGCCGATTTCTTCCCCTTGATAGAGGAAAGGTGTGCCGCGCAATGTGAGCAGCATGGCTGCAGCAACTTTTGCCCGTTCCTCGGGATAACGTCCGCCATAGCGAGAGAGATGACGGGAGATATCGTGGTTGCTCAGGGTATAGCATGGCCAGCCATCAGGGGGAAGATTCGCCTCGGTGCGCAGCACTGCCCGTTGAAAAGCCGCCGGATGCCAAGGTTGACGGGTGAAGTTGAAGTCAAACACCAAATGTAATTTAGCCTTGCCACAATAGCGGGCGTATGTCTCAGGGTCGCCATTGAGCATCTCACCGACGCACATTCGCTCGCCATAACTCCCCAAGATTTGACGCATCTGGGCATAAACATCCAGGAGTTCAGGTTGGTCTTTATCGTAGAGATGCTTTTGGCGGTCGTAGCCGCGCAACCCCAAACGCGGCGGATTATCTCGAAGCAGAGCATCCTTGAAATAGGCGTTGACCACATCCAAGCGAAAGCCATCCACACCGCGCTCCAACCAAAAACGCATGACATCATACAAAGCCTCCCGAACGGCCGGATTGCGCCAATTAAGATCAGGTTGCTGGGGCAGGAACATATGGTAATAGTACTGTTGGGTTGCTTCATCCCATTCCCAAGCGCGCCCGCCAAAGACCGATTGCCAGTTATTGGGTGGTCCTCCATGCGGCGAAGGGTCTTTCCAAAGATACCAATCGCGCTTGGGATTTTCCCGTGAGCTGCGCGCCTCCTGAAACCAAGGGTGCTGATCGGAAGTGTGATTAAAGACCAAATCCATCAGCAAACGGATGCCGTGCTGATGAGCGGCGTGGAGCAACTGGTCAAAATCGGCAAGTGTGCCGTACATCGGGTGGATGTTGCAATAATCGGAGACATCGTAACCCATATCTGCCAGCGGTGAGGGGTAGATAGGGGAAAGCCAGATGGCATCGATGCCCAGTGAGTTTGGCGTGCCATCGTTGAGATGGTCTAGATGGGCGAGGATACCCTGTAAATCCCCATTCCCGTCGCCGTTGCTATCGGCAAAACTGCGCGGGTAGATTTGATAGAACACCCCTTCACGCCACCAGGTGTTAGAAGAATGATCCATTACAACCTCCTTGGAATTATGCTTCCGAATGTTAGATTTAAGAAATGGATCGACACAGAATTCACTAATCAATACAAAATTTGCACCCATGACAACTGATCTGCATCCCTCAAGGAAATTATAGCCGAGTTCTGTTGCGTAGGTTTTTGGGGGAAAATTTTTTCCGCTGCATATATCACCAGCCAAATTTGACCCAAATGCGGCTCCGAATGGGCTGGGTTTAGAATACAACTCTAACTCTAGCCTCTAAACGTAAACAAGATGATAAAAATCCATGAATTCTACGTAAGTTTTTCCTATACCTTTCCCACTTCGTGGTATGATTCACGCCACGGAGAGTTGGTATATGGACGATAAAATCACTATCATCGAGGGTCCTCCCCCGGTCTTTGAACTAGCTCAGGATGGCTGGGCTTTGGGTGTACACGAAGGTCCCAGCCAATCGGCTTTGGTTTTCACCCGCTTGCGCGCTTTCAATAGCGCTGCCCTTGTCGAACGTTGCTACAATGCCTGGCGCAGTAAAGGCACCATGCGTTTGGAATATCGCTCGCTGGACGGTTTGCAGCAACAGACCCCCATTATCGCTGCCCGGGCTATGGAGGTGGAGGAAGGCCCCATGCTGTTGCTATGGTTGCGCATCCCTGCCCAGGATGCCCAACTGGAGATCGGTTTCGACGACGACAGCGAAGAGAACTAGCAAAATCCCTTCATGCCCTTTTGGACGAAGGTCCGACATTTCCTAATGAGCTTGCGCAACGGAGCAGATTATCCGTTGCGCCAATTTTTTCGCTGGCAGAGGGGTGAAGTCCGCTGGAAGAACGAGCCTAAAGAGTTACTTTTCGCCGACTTACCGCAACCCGACCGCCAAACTGCTGAGCTAATTGCCCAAACGCTTCGGGAACAATATCACTTAGAAGCCTTTTACAACCACAGCCGGGCGCGCATTTATCGTGAAAATCTGTATTACCTTGCCCTTCTGGAAACGGCCTTGCGAGAGGGAGGGCTACAGCTTGGAGAGGAAATCTTTTGCGCAGACGTTGGTCCTTCGGATTGGTTCTATCTCCCTGCCCTCTATGCGTTGTTGCGGTGGTATCACTCGCCGCACGGTAGAAAAGTGATCTTACACGGCTTCGAGCGGGATGCCTTTCGGATTTATGCCGACTTCCATTCCCGCTACGACCATGCTCTCTCTTACCTCAAAGGTTTAGAGGGTGTCTCTTATTTTCCACAGGCATTTCAGGCACGACCACAACAATATGACCTGATCTTAATGCTCTTTCCCTTTGTCTTTCTCGAAGATCATCTGCGTTGGGGTTTACCCAAACGCGATTTTCAACCCATTGCCTTGCTCGCTGCAGTTTGGGAGAGCTTGAAACCCAGCGGCGGATTGGTTATTGCGAATCAAGGGATTGCCGAACATGAGGAGCAACAACGTCTCCTTCAGAAAGCTGACATCCCATTCCATTCCGCTTTTCACTTCGATTCGCCGCTTTTTCGCTATTCGTTTGATCGCTATGTCTTGGTTGCCCTTCACCCCTGAACAAGTCGAGCGATTAGCCTCCTGCGCCCTTGCCCATATCCAGGTGCTAGCTGGCAACATCGGTCCCCGCCCGGCTGGCAGCCCTGCCGAGCGACAAGCAATGGATTATTTGAGCGGCTTGTTGAGCGAGTGGGGGTATAAGGTGCAGCGAGAAGCGGTAGCTTTTGCACCTGCGCCGCGCATTAGCCCACCGTACTTACTCGGCGCAATTGCACTTGGCACAGCCGGCTGGATTAGCAAAGATTTCCCTTGGTTAGCATTGGTTTTGCCATTTCTGTTTATGCTCCTCCCACAGGCTTCGAGGTGGTGGGCACAGAACCGCAGGCCTATCCGCTCCAGTGAAAATCTGTTGGCTTGGCAGAGCTGGAGTGCCTC
>JAOAHK010000301.1:3431-3727 GCA_026415275.1 Anaerolineales bacterium | reverse complement strand
GAACTTATGTTCCCCTTGAAAGAATATCACCTTATTTAGTCGCCGCAACGATAGCTACTGAGGACAAAGAATATTACAATCACCCAGGCTATGACGTTTTTGCTATATTTCGGGCTTTTTATCAAAACTTAAGCAGCGGGGATACAGTCTCTGGGGCATCGACGATCACGCAACAACTCGCTCGGAACCTGCTTTTTAGCCCCGAAGAACGCAGTAACCGTTCATATCAACGGAAGGTACGGGAAGCGATTTTGGCTGCTGAGTTGACAAGACGCTATACCAAAGACGAAATTCTC
>JAOAHK010000301.1:0-3421 GCA_026415275.1 Anaerolineales bacterium | reverse complement strand
GAAATATATCTCAACGAAAATTATTACGGCAACCTCGCCTACGGTGTTGAAGCTGCAGCGGAAACATATTTTCGGACATCAGCCGATAAATTGACTCTAGCACAGGCAGCCTTTCTGGCTGGTTTACCTCAAGCACCTTCAATCTATGATATTTATACCAATCGCGAGGCTACTCTCAAGCGGTTTAGTGATGTGTTGGTCTTAATGTATCGCGTTAGTCAGGAACAAGGATGTATCTATGTCAGCAATTCACCCCAACCTGTCTGTGTAGATCCAGTAACTGCCACTAGAGCGCGTGAAGAGATACTCAACTACAACTTTCCATCCCCAAATATTCCCATGAAGCATCCCCATTGGGTTAATTACATTCGCCAGCAACTAGAAGATCAATTTGACGTGCAAACCATCTATCGTTCTGGATTTACTGTCTTTACCACTTTAGATAGCGAAATGCAGCAGATTGCCGAGCGATTGGTCAAAGAACAAGTTAGCCGATTGAAAGAAAAGAATGTCAAAACCGGTGCCTTGGTGGCTATACACCCGCCAACCGGAGAAATTCTGGCAATGGTTGGTTCTGCTGACTTTGAAGATGAAGCGATCGATGGGCAGGTGAACATGGCAATCAGCCCTCGCCAACCGGGTTCATCGATCAAGCCTATCACCTATCTAGCAGCTTTTGAAAAAGGTTGGACGCCCGCCACCTTAATTTGGGATGTGCCTTCAGAGTTTCCTCCCTCCGGTAGAGCGGAAGATCCTCGCCCGCCCTATAAGCCAGTAAATTATGATGAGCGGTTTCATGGCCCAGTAACTGTGCGAACAGCCTTGGCAAACTCCTATAACGTGCCAGCAGTCAAGGCATTGCAATTTGTTGGTATCTATGATGATCCGCTTATTCCGGGAGAAGATGGTTTTCTGGCGATGGCAAGAAGATTGGGGATCACAACTTTGACGCGCGAGGACTATGGATTGTCTCTGACACTTGGTGGGGGAGACGTTACATTACTTGAGCTTACGAATGTATATGCGATTCTCGCCAATATGGGGCGCAAAATGCCGTTAGTGTCGATCACAAAAATCCTCGATCATGAGGGCAATGTTGTTTACGAAGCGCCAATTGGACCAGTACAACAAGTTTTACGTCCAGAACATGTTTTTCTGATTACGTCGATCTTGTCGGACAATGAGGCACGGGTGCCTATGTTTGGTAGAGATTCGCCTTTGAACCTTCCTTTTCCAGCAGCAGCAAAAACGGGCACGACCAATGACTTTCGGGATAATTGGACACTAGGATATACGCCAGACTTAGCGGTAGGCGTTTGGGTGGGAAATGCAGATTACACCCCAATGAACGATGTCAGCGGGATAAGTGGTGCAGCTCCCATTTGGTCTGCATTTATGCAGCAGGCTGTTCCTAAGGTCACGGGAGGGAAAGTGACTCCTTTTGTCCGTCCAGCTGGAATTGTCGATAAAGTTATTTGTGCCATCTCTGGAACTGAACCCTCCAAATGGTGCCCAAAGCAGACAACTGAAATCTTTGCTGCCGATCAACCTCCTCTTCCAAAGGAAGAGGATCTATGGCAAATGGCACAAATTGATACATGGACAGGGTTAAAGGCATCTTCGGTTTGTTCGGAGTTTACCAAAGAAGAGTTTGTGCTCAATGTGACGGATCCCTTTGCGAGAGAATGGATCCGCAAGGACCCCGATGGGAGAAAATGGGCAGAACAATATGGTTTTGAGAAAAAGATTCGCTTTGTACCCGAACGGGAATGCAAATCCGATGATCCGCGTCCGAAGTTGGATTTCATATCTCCGCGCAATGGTGACGTGATCAATACCTCAGTTGTGGATATTTATCTTCTAGCAGATGCTACTCAATGGTTTAAGTCTTTTCAATTGGACTTTGGTTTCGGCTCCGACCCAGAAGAATGGACGACCATCGTTAGACGGAATAGTCCTGCTCAATCCAACGATGCGGTAGCAAGTTGGGAAGTAGGGAGTTTGCCAAATGGGTTGGTCACCCTGCGGCTTACTGTATTAAGCGAAAAAGATACTTATGCGGAAAAGAAAATCCAAGTCATTCTCCAAGTGCCTACACCCACCCCTACTTATACACCAACACCGACCGAGACTCTAATTCCAACTTCGACATCGACGCCCACATATACCCCTACTGCTACGTTAACGCCTTCACCTACATCAACAGCAACACCGACATTGACACCAACACCTTGATTTCTTCTGCAGGGAGTGGTCTATGAGGATTCTTAAGGTCGATCTTGATGATCCGGTGGGGGTGAAGCGGTTTATATCTTTTCCATTCAAGCTCTATAGCTCTTCGCCATATTGGGTGCCGCCGTTGTGGAGTGAGATGTTGAAGAACTTGGATCCGCACCGCCATCCTTTTTATGAACATTCTCAAGCTGAGTATTTCCTCGCTGTAGAAGGGAATGAGGTTGTGGGCCGAATCGGCGTGCAAGAGAATCGCCGCCACAACCATTTTCGTCAGGCAAAAGATGCGATTTTTTGTTTTTTTGACTCAATAGAAGATGAGAGCGTTGCTAAAGCGCTTTTTGAAACAGCTTTTGATTGGGCAAAAAAACGGGGCTTGGAGAGGATGATCGGTCCCAAAGGACTATTGGGGTCTCAAGCGGGCGGGGTACTCGTGGATGGTTATGAACACCTTCCAGCTTTGTCGATGCCCTATAATTATCCTTATTATGATCGGTTAATTACATTGGCTGGTTTTGAAAAAGATACCGATCACCTTTCGGGTTATCTGCGAGCTGATCATTCGTTACCAGAAAGGGTTTTGCGTATCGCAGAGAAGGTTAGACAAAAAAGAGGATTTTGGGTGAAAAACTTTGCCTCAAAAGAAGAAATGAGACAATGGATTCCTATTGTAGCGCGGGTTCACGCTGAGGCTTTTGCGAATAACTACAGTTTTGTTCCACCGACCGAGAAAGAATTGGAGATGATCGCCCATTCGATTATCAGCATTGCAGATCCACCTTTAGTCAAAGTGGTGATGAAAGGTGATTCTGTGATCGGGTTTTTGATCTCCTACCATGACCTTTCGCGTGGTTTGCAGAAAGCTAAAGGGAAGATCTTTCCTTTTGGCTGGTTTTGGTTGTTGTTGGAAAAACGAAGGACAAAATGGCTGAATGTAAATGGTGCAGGCTTATTACCTGAATATTGGGGCTCTGGCGCAAACGTAATTCTTTATACTGAATTACAAAAAACGGTGCGCCAATATCCTTTTGAGCACGTAGAAGTGGTGCAAGTGGATGAGAAAAACCTTGCCAGCAGGTCGGATATGGAAGCAATTGGAGTTAAATGGTATAAACGACACCGCAATTATCGCAAAGATTTATAAACATGCGTATTCGTGGAGGATACGGGTGTGAAAGCATGGGTCATA
>JAOAHK010000300.1 GCA_026415275.1 Anaerolineales bacterium | reverse complement strand
ATCCTTAACTAAATCTTTGATTTTAAAATATTTAATTAAATACTTTAATTTTGAAAAGTCACTTCTTGTATTTAAATTTTTTTCATTAAATGAAATTACATTTACTCCATCAATCTCCTCTTTAATCAATGCATTTGGATTATGCATTGCTATTACAAGAACTTTATTACCAGCCTCAACTAATTTTCTCGCAAAATCGTGAACAAAAATTCCTCTCGTATCTCCCCTCCAACGCGGATATGCTGTGGTTAGGATACAAATCTTCATAATATTTAGTTCTCAACTAAAGGTAAGATTAGTGTAAAAAGTACCCTGAGCCTATAAATATTTTTTTCAATTCCATCGAGTACTCCTCCAAATCCATACAGATACTCATTGATTATTACAACTCCCTGAGAATACCACACTTTCATCTTAGGATTTGTTACCGATCTTAATAAAATTTGCCTCGTATCAAATTCAATAGAATTTGTAATCGTTTTCGATGCATTCTGTCCACCAACTATAAAAATCTTATCTAACACGCCTAAACTCGCCAAATAATAACGTCCTTCAATTAGTTCATATGTATCGTACATATCAAAACTTGCATTCCCATAATTAAGCTTTAGTATGTCAGCTAATTCATAAGTACCATTCCATCCTCCAATTACAAAAACAATATCCTTAACTTTAGCAACTGCCAGATAAACTCTCGGTTTATCTAATGTTCCAACCTTTCGACAACTCAGTCCTTTTGTATAGCATCCCCACACCTCTCCCCTCACCTCCTTTCCATCCCATCCCCCAATCAAATAATAACTCCCCTCGTACTCCACACACCCCGCCCCAGCTAACGGATTGGGCAACTCCGGCAACTTCTCCCAAGCGTCCTCGGCAACATCATACGCCTCCACCACACTCGTCACCGAGCCATCCGCCTTCTTCCCTCCGGCCACAATGATCTTTCCGCCCAAATACGCCCCGCACGCCTCACTTACCGGCGTTGGTTTCCGCGCCCCTTCGCTCCACTGCCCCGTTACCGTATCGTAAATATCCACCCGATCGCTAATCCCGTTCGGTGTCTCCCCGCCGATGATATAGATTTTGTTGTCCACCGCCGCGTAAGCCATCGATTTTTTCGCCTCCGGCATCTGCGTGACCAATTCCCAACGTACAGGTTCCGGGGTTGGCGTGACAATGATTTCAACAACTTGGGGATTATTCTGCCCAGCCAAGTTTACCAGAAGAATTACAAAAACAATCATCAGGGCAAATCCCCCAATGCCGAAAAAGCCAAGTACGATTGGCGAAAATGCGGATTGAACTACACCTGAAACCCCACCTCTCTCATCTTTTTCAATCGCTTCAACGGCTGCCTGATGCCCTGCTTCGACCCACCCCTGCCACACGGCAAACATCGCCGCTTCGGGGCGAGAAACAACGCCAATTTTGCTAAAGATGTTCTTGAGATGTACCTTCACTGTGTTGGGGCTGATCTTTAATTGATAGGCAATCTCTTTGTTTGACAATCCCATTGCCACCAACTTCAAGATCTCGATTTCACGCTCACTCAGTTCGGATATCTCGTTCATGTCATCAGAAAAATCACAGGGTTTTGCTTGTCAATAAAGACTCGATTACCGTGAAATCAACACAGTCCAACCAATACTCGAAATTATCTACTAGATTCTCCATGATCGAATAAGTGGACTGGTGAAACAGAGCAAGATTTCCATAGGCTTCACCACCTTCTTGACTGACCAAATCGCTGACCCCGCGTAAGATCACCAGTGGCACACTATTCCTTTTCGCTACAAACGCAATCGCTGCCGACTCCCAATCGCAAACCGTTGCTCCATATTTCTTAACTAAGAAAGGAATATCCTCAGCCAAGATATCTCGATCGGCTGAGAACATGGTTTGTCTCTTGACATCGAATGGATAGGGTTCAGCAAAGAAGGATAAATCCAAATCTGTGGTATAGAAGTTATGAACCTCTTCGCTCGCCTCCATCATCTCAATCAAATCATAAACGACTGTGCTTTCAACCAACACAATTTGACCGCGCTCAATCCTACCGGCAATTCCACCACAAGTACCTAGGTTAAACAAAACTGAAGGAAAAAACCGATCGACTCCATACTGGGTTGAACCTGCAGCAGAAATTTTACCCCATCCGCCCTGAAAAAAGATTAACTCTTGTGGGTGATTTGGCTTCGTACGGGTCTGCACAAAGAATTCCCCATAAGGCGATGTGTGCGTCTCCCCAGGTCTTATAATTTCCTTGACCGCATTCCATTCCGCATCCGCAGAGATCAAAACAAGAATTGGTTTTGAGTTAATATTCATAGCTAGCTCGCCTCAAGATTTTCCAAGAGGCGCTCAAACTCTCTTACCAGAGGGTGAGGCATTCTTTTTCTGAACACTTCTAACAAAGAACGAAAATACCATAAACTGCCCGCTTTTCCGCCCCGAAAGCGCTCCCACACTTGATCGCCAATTCTCTGATAGTCCAGATAAGTCGTGCGTAAATTATGCACTTTATCCGCCAACGAGACCAGTAAGACATCCTCATTAGCGTTCCATAGATGCTCGATATATCTCTCCTTCCGCTCCCGCCAGGGAGGTTTTGGGGATTCCAAAGTGTCCGAGCAGGCTTCAACAATCATCCGCACTCGCTCACCGAATAACGCCTCGATCTCTTCCAAACGCCGGTTCCCCCCTTGATCTTCTGCCACATCGTGCAAGAGAGCTGCGATCGTCTGATCTTCATCTCCTCCACTCTCCATCACCAAAGCGGCACATGAGATCAGATGAGAAAAGTAGGGAATCTGACTGCCCTTGCGATATTGCTCCCGATGTGCTCGCAAGGCATAATGCAAGGCTTGCTCAAAGCGGTCAGTTAGGATCATCTAAGGTCGAATTTCGTAATCATAGGTTACTGGAATCGAGAGTTTCAGCGTTGCAATAACCGAACAGTATTTCTCTTGGGATAACTGTATCGCTCGCCCCACTTTCTCGGGATCTAAATCGCCATAAACAACATAATGCAAATGCATCTCAGTAAACGAATAGGGAGGTTCTTTCATTTGGTTACCGCTACAGATGACTTGTAAGTCTCGCAGAGGTTGGCGTTGTTTTTCCAAGATTTCTACCACATCATACCCCGAACAAGAGGCGGCAGCCATCAGCAACAACTCCGCTGGTTTAACACCTTGTCCGTGGTTTTCTCCTTGCGTTCTGCCAATGACAATAGAATTGTTATTCGAGTCAGTTCCAACCATTAAGCGACCTTCAACCCACTTAATGCGTATTTGTCCCATAAAAAACCTCTCAAAATTAGATTTGCCAAAGCTGTTTGGCTTGTTCAAGAACTTTTATCCAAGATTTTCCTTCTTCTCTTGGGGAGATTCCCAACGGGTCATCAAATGTCTTTCCAAGCAAAGCATTGACCACCGCTAAGCTACATGCTTTTGCCGAATCGAGATCGTAACCACCCTCCAAAAACAAAGCGATTCTACCGTCACAATGCGCATCACTCCATGCAACGAGCAGGCGAACGATCTCTCCGTATTGTTTGGCTGAGAGTTGCAGATGCCCCAAAGGATCACGCCAGTGTGGATCAAAACCATAACTGATAAGGAGAATTTGGGGTTGGTAGCGATCCAGTAAGGGAAGGATCACTTCATGGGTTAGGGTAGAAAAAGCCTGATCGCCAGAGCCAGGTGGCAAGGGAAGATTTGCCGTAAATC
>JAOAHK010000299.1 GCA_026415275.1 Anaerolineales bacterium | reverse complement strand
AATGTCCATGGTACAAAACGGCGGTTGCCAATAGAATAAATAAAAGCATGCTAAGCAGCAAAGCAAGTTCCACACTGGTCGGTTTCTGATGGTGATTCAATTTCCTCCCTAAGAACTTCAGGAATAGATACAAAGTAGGCAAACCTACTGGCGCCCAGCTTTCCCACCTCGGAGGAACGGTCACCCCGAAAGCCAGTGAAAGCAAGATGCCTCCCAGACTAATGCCCAAACTGGAAATTGGTTCACTCGGATTACCGCGCGGTTGCCCGATGAGATACCAGACACTGGGCAAGTGTAAAAGACCGATTGACGCAGCAAGCAGAAAACCCCACCACGTTTTTCGCTCACCCATCGCAATCAATAACATCCCAATCAATATGAGGGAGTAAAAGGTGTAATAGTTTGACCCGGTGAGAGGGATGACACCAGCACAAAATCCACAGCATAAACCCCGCCACATTGGGGAGCGATCGGAATCAAAAAGAGAATATAACGCCAGCAAAACCCACCCCCAGGAAAGAATTTTCTCAGTATGGGCGGGCAGATAGGCAGAGAGAATTGGCGCGGTCAACAAAATAGCCGCTGAGATCCGTTCCAATTCGGGCTTGATGAATGCGCTCGCTAAGCGGTAGCCAGCCCACAAGGTGAAACATAAGTGTCCCAAGTAGACCAATCGCGTCCCTAAGTCCAACGGAAAAGCCAACCAAATCAGGGTTGCGGGCAGATAGAGAAAGCTCCACAAGGGATTTTGCCATTGAGGACGCCCACCGTACCATAAATCTGTGTACAGTGGCAAGGTGTGTTCTTCCAGAATTGAAACTCGATAATGAACGATAGGCAACAAATTTGACCAAGCATCCCCACTGCCCCAAAAGGGCGCCCGCAATGCAGGCAAGCAGTATAAGCAGGCAAAGGCAAATATAACGCTCAGCGAAAGCCAATGCTTGGATAATTTCAATCGATTTCTTATCTGCGTATTCTGTGCCATCTGCTCTTAACCAGCGGACGGTGACCGGTGACCTCCGCCCTCCAAAAGCCCAGAATTGCAGGCATCCTCGCCTGCTATTAGTTCGAGTTATGTCCTCTGCGGATCAAAAACCAAGACGATTATACCTTTTCCTCACCTACCTTATCGGCACGACAAGCCAGTTTCGCTCTATTTGTGCTATACTGCAAAAACATGCATGGTTCAAGCAATTCTCAAATTGAAGAGCAGGCAACACAGCAAACGACAATCCTTTCATTGAAGACAAAACCAGTGGTCGCCTTTGGCTCTGGAGCGGCCGTTGGTATCCTTGGCGGTTTGATCGGGCTTGGTGGAGCGGAGTTTCGCTTGCCTTTGTTGGTGGGGTTATTCCGCCTTTCGGTTCTCCTCAGCGTTGTGGTCAATCTCTTGATTAGTTTGGTAACAGTAACTTTTTCCTTACTCTTTCGGCTTCCCCTACAAGGCGGAATGCTCTGGATAGTGCACTGGCAGGTTGTCGTGAACCTCTTGCTGGGTTCACTGGTAGGCTCGGCGGTCGGCGCCCGATTAGCGGGAAAAGCCACCGCGCAACGATTGAAAGGGGTCATTGCCTTGCTTCTGGCTTTTTTAGGGGCGTTGTTAATCGGGCATGAATGGCTCTTTGCTCAGCACCCGTTGACTCTAGCTCCGCTCTTGCGCCTTACGCTGGGGATAGTCGCCGGGTTTGGTATCGGGTTGGTCAGCAGCCTGCTGGGTGTAGCGGGTGGAGAATTGCTGATCCCCACTCTCCCCCTCATCTTCGGTGTGGAGATTAAGCTAGCCGGCAGCCTCAGCTTGTTGGTCAGTCTGCCGACCATTTTGATGGGAGTGTGGCGCTATTCCCGCCAATTGGTTTTCGCACAGGTGCGAACGCAGCTTCACTTGGTGGTTTGGATGGGACTTGGGTCGATTCTTGGAGCGTATCTAGGCAGTCGTCTTTTGCCCTATGCGCCAGGGTTGTTTTTGCAGATATTCTTGGGGTTGATTTTGTTTGTTTCCGCCTACCGGATCTGGCATTCACAAGTACATTAGAACAACCCCCGTGCCATGGCAACCATTGAGCTTTTCTTCAATTCTCAGAGAACCATTTGGACGACACTTGTCTCCAGAGACAGCTAATGTTATCATCCACCTGTTG
>JAOAHK010000298.1 GCA_026415275.1 Anaerolineales bacterium | reverse complement strand
GGGTAACTCTTTAAGAGACGTTCTGGGTCGGCTAAGGATACATCCTTCAGAGCAGAAACAGCCAATTCCCAACTTTTCTGACGACTTACCTTGAGATTGTTATCTTGGGCATTGCTTTGAATGACCGCTTGCATTTGTTCCCCAACGGTAAAAACCGGATTTAACGCAGCGGTTGGGTCTTGAAAGATCATCGAGATTCCCTGACCACGCACTAGCCGTAGGTCAGTATCTTTCATTCTCAAAATATCATTCCCCTTGAATAGGATTTCACCGTGCGGGATGCGCGCCGGAGGCATCGGTAAAACACGCAGCACTGCTTTCATGGTCGTTGTTTTTCCACAGCCGGTTTCTCCCACTAAGCCAACGCGCTCACCAGGATACATACGGAAATTCACCCCATCGAGGACATGCAGTTCCCCACCATACACAGCAAAATTGACCACGAGGTCTCGGATTTCGAGCAAAGGTGTTGTAGTGTCGGCCATGTTATGCTTCCTCGGAGGCAAACATATCGCGGATACCATCACCTAATAGGTTGAAGCCCAAAACAATGACCACGATCGCCAAGGCGGGGAAAACCGCAATCCACCATTGATCGGGCAAGTATTTTGCCCCATCAGCGATCATCGTGCCCAAGCTAGGTTCGGGAGGTTGAACCCCCAGACCGACGAAGCTCAACATAGAGCCAATGATGATCACCCAAGCAATATCGATGCTCATTTTGGTCAAGATGGGAGAGACCGTATTGGGGAAGATTTCGCGAAACAGGATATGAGCGGTGCTTGCCCCGGTAACCTCTGCAGCGATCACAAAATATTCGTTGCGTAAAGCGGTTGCCAAACCATAAACCAGACGGGTGTACCAAGGCCACCACATCAGCGAAACGGCCATCATGCTGTTCCAGAGATTCGGTTTTAGGACAGAGGCAACCGCCAAGGCTAATACCAATGGCGGTACGGCTAGGAAAATATCCGTTAGGCGCATGATCAGGCTGTCGATCCAGGTATTGTGATAGTATCCCGCCAGTAAACCCAATAATACACCTGGAGGAACAACCAAACTCAGGACAACGACGCCCATCAGCAGAGAAGAGCGCATGCCAAACAGGATGCGGCTGAGAATGTCCCGTCCAATCTGATCTGTGCCAAGCCAATAGGTTGGACTGGGGGGCTTTTTGGCATTGGCAAAGTCGGTGAAAGGACCCGCATGAGCTGGATAAGGAGCAACATACGGCGCAAAAGCTGCTAACAAGATTACTGTAATTACCACCAATAATCCAATTACAGAAATGGGGTTGCGGGAAAATTTATACCAATTGCGTCCGATCTCCTCGCGGCGGGAGGTACGTTGGAGTTGTTTGATCTTCTCTAAGGATAAGGACGATTGATTGGGGATTGAATTGGTTGAAACTTGCATTTCACTCTCCCTTTGCAGCCCGCAGGCGAATGCGCGGATCAAGATAAGCAACGATCAGATCGACAATGATGTTCATAATGGCAAACGCAGCTCCAAAAACCAAGATAACCGCCGAAATCGCATTTAGGTCTTTGTATAACATTGCATTCATCCCATAACGCGCCATCCCGGGCCAGTTGAAGATGCTTTCGACGATAAAGGCAACCGATAGGATTGCCGCAATATCCAAACCGAGGATTGAGATTGTTGGAATAAGAGAGGGTTTGAGCAGAAAACGGCTCATAATCGCGCGCTCGGAAACACCGAGAGCGCGCACGTTGGCAATATAGTCCTTGGTCAGGTTATCTGCCATGGATGAGCGAGTGATGCGAGCTGCCTGAGCGATGGAACCCATTGCCAATGAAAAGGAAGGCAAGATGATGTGCCACAATGCATCTAAAAAGGTGCTGAATTGACCCTGGATCAAGGCATCGATGGTCACCAAGCCGGTAATTTTCGGGGGGAGAGGCACATTTTCACTAACTCGACCGATAATCGGAAACCACTTGAGAGCAAATCCAAAAAGTAAGATAAAAAGGATAGCAAAGATATACGAGGGAGTAACAATTCCAGCATAAGAGAACAAACGACTCAGATTATCGATCCAGCTATCTTTATAGCGAGCGGACACGATGCCCATGCCGATACCGAAAAAACCAGCTATCAAAGAGGAATAAAGTGCCAATTCTAACGACGCAGGGAGGGTTTCTTTGATATCGTTGGTCACTGGTCGCTGGGTGATCAAGGACAAACCAAAATCGCCCCGCACGGCATCGCGCAACCAATAGTAGTACTGGACGGCAATTGGCTTGTCGAGGTGCATTTGCTCGCGCAAACGATCGACAACCCATTGTGGAGCGCGGGCTCCCACCGCCATTCGCGCCGGGTCGCCAGGCATGATGCGGGCAATGATAAAGATGACAATCGAAAGTCCTAACAGAACGAAGATGGAGTATAGAGCTCGTTGGATCAGGAAACGCAACATGGACATAAACGCTCTCCAATCGTTCCCCATCCTACTTTGAGAGGAGGGGAGAAGTTGACTTCCAGATAGTTTTCTGAAACTTCTCCCCTCAGGTTGAGCGGGACAGGGATGCTAACGCTCAAAGAGTTTTTCTATTGGCAGTCAACCCCGATCTGCGGCAAGAAGAAGAAGTAACCCATCAACATACTCGTTTCGCCACGAGCTGCCGGGAAGTCCACACAGGAGCGAATGGCATGTTTTTCAACCTGGTCATAGACCCAGATTGAGACAGCGTTCTCGACCAACTGACGTTGAATAGCACGATATTTCTCGAAGCGTTGTTGTTCATCGAGAGTCGCCAAAGCGTCATCGATCGCTGCGTCTAACGCTGGGTCGAGCAGCCATTCGTTTTGTTGCCACGTATTCGCTGTGCTGGAGTGATAACGCTGCTTGAGCATTAAGCCCGCTTCCGGCAGGTCGGAGGAGACGTAAATGGTGACGATGTGAGGCGAGGTCTCTTGCTTGCTGGTGTTCTCGACTACGCTCAACCAAGGCGATTTGGTGATTTCAACCTTGATGCCAATTTCAGCCATGTTGGATTGGAACAACAAGGCGAACTTCTCCTCATCAGGCACTTCAGACACCCAATGCATTTGCACCGGATACTTATCCAATTCATTGGCGTACTTGCACTGGGCAAGCTCTTCTCTCGCCTTGTCTAAATCGCGCTTGTAGGGGGTGATGGTGTCATCGTGTCCTGCCAGAGAAGAGGGGACTGGGCCAACGGTTTGCTTGGTGCCTGGCCACTCTAAACCAACCGCAGCATCGTAGTCGAAAGCATACGACATGGCACGACGGCAGTGAACGTCATCGGTCGGAGGAATGCGATTGTTAATCATAAAGTAGAAGGTGGTCATGGTTGGCAGAGCAACGATGTCCACGCCCTCGATCTTGTCTAGCGCCTCATAGGCTTCGAAGGACTGCCATTGATCGGAGATTTCTAATTCGCCCTTTTCCATCAAACTGCGCACCGTCACGGCTTCGGTGGTGCCAATGTAGCGCACTTCATCGGGGGCGTTGGGGACAAATTCGCCCCACCACTCGGTGTTCTTTTCCATCAACAAGTATTGTTCGAGAGGGAACTCTTTGACCTTGTACGGACCCGAACCGGCATCGTTGGTTTGCAGCCACTCTTTAGCATAGTCACCAAATTCGCCATAAGGACCCTCAGGCTTGATGTGTTCCCGCACTAATTTTTCGTTCAATACATACAGTCGGGTCAGGCTGGGCAGGAAGAGCGCTGTGGGAGCAGCGATCTTAAACTGGAC
>JAOAHK010000297.1 GCA_026415275.1 Anaerolineales bacterium | reverse complement strand
GCGGGTCATCAACTCCAGTTGAAAGCTGGATAACTCAAGCACAACTAGATCAAATGGGCTAATTTCGTCCACATGATCAATTAAGGGCGTGCCGATGTTTCCACCTACCCAGACTTTCTGATAAGGTGTGTTGTTGGAGTGATTCTGCACTGCAGCTTGGGCGATCCGCCCAACCAATGTGGTCGTTGTTGTTTTGCCTGCCGAACCGCTAATTCCAATCACAGTAGCAGAAGTGTTCTCAAAAAAGAGTTGGGAGTCATTGGTGATCAGGATACCTCGTTTTCTTGCTTCAACGATCAGGGGAAGTGTCAACGGCACCCCGCCAGAGACACAGACGAGGTCTATCCCCTCCAGAGCTTCCAACGGATGACCACCGACAATCCAGCGGATCGGTAGATTTGCTAAGGCTTTCTGTGCTTCCGCTAGTGCCTCAGCCGGTTGACGGTCGTTTAGGGTGACTTGTGCGCCCCGTGCTATAAGAAACCGCGCTACAGCAATCCCTTGCCGAGCTGCCCCAATGACCAGGGCATGTTTCCCTTGCCAATCTTCGCGTGGAAGCTCTTCCATCTCCATCATCAAACAATCCATCTCCAAGTATTTCAATACAAAAAACCTCTCTTAAACCAGCGCTAGAGCTATACCGATCATGGCAGACAATAAGCTCACTAACCAAAAACGCTGGACTACTTGTGTCTCACTCCAGCCGAGTAACTCGAAATGGTGGTGGATGGGAGCCATTTTGAACACACGGCGGCCTTCTCCGTATTTTCGCTTTGTGTACTTGAAATAAGAAGTTTGAAGGATCACGCTAAGAGTCTCACTGACAGGGATAATGGCAATGATGGGCAACAAAATCCATTGGCCGGTCATCAGGGCGATCACTGCTAGCGTGGATCCTAAAGCCATTGATCCAGTGTCGCCCATGATCAATTCTGCTGGGTGAACATTGAACCACAAAAAGCCGAAGATTGCTCCCACCAATGCAAAACAAAAGCGCGCAATGTAAATTTGACCTTGCAAAATGGCAATTCCACCATAACAGGCAAAGGCAGTAGCTGTGATCAAGCCGGCTAAACCGTCCAACCCGTCGGTAAAATTAACAGCGTTTGACATTCCGACAATAATAAAAACAACAATGGGCAGATAGAAAATTCCCAAATTGATGCTTCCACGAATGCCGGGCAAAAACATTTCAGGAACTTGCAGAAAATACTTTAGACCAACTCCGGCTCCAAGAGCTAAGAACACTTGACCGAGAAATTTTGCACGTACACTCAGCCCGCTTTTGCGAGTTGAGCCGATTAATCCCTGCCAGTCATCGATTGTGCCTAATATGGCAAAACCGATCATTACAAGTATTGGTAGGAGTACTGAGCGACCGAGAAGCGTCAAGCCGCGAATAGGAGTGACGTTAAGCAACACGGTGATCAATGCCACCGGCAAGATAAATAACCATCCTCCCATAGTCGGTGTTCCCATCTTGGAGAGATGGCGTTGGGGTCCTTCGAGGCGGATTGCCTTGCCTGCTTTGAAATATCTTAAGAGGCGCAAGACAGGCGGTCCCCAAATCACCGTCAATAAAAAGGTTAAGCCCGCAAGGGCGAGGGTCATCGGAGCTTGGCTCATTCTTGGATCTCCAAAGCAGAAACGATGCGATCCATGCGCATCCCGTGGGAGCCTTTTACTAACACAATGTCGCCTTCGCGAAGTTCTGCTTGTAATATTGGGATTGCATCCAAGGCATCGTGAACCGCTTTAATGTTCTCACCTTTCATGCTAGCCCGTCTGGCGGCTTCGGCAATGATTTTGCCGCGCTCACCGACGGCAACCAGCAAATCAGCGACCTCAGCAGCTCTTCTTCCAACCAGCTCATGCCCTTGGGTTTCGTAGATGCCCAACTCTAACATATCACCCAAAACAGCAATTTTACGCCCATCCAGGTCGGCTAATAAGTTCAAAGCCGCTAGGGTTGACTCTGGGGCAGCGTTATATGAGTCGTCCAGAATCAACGCACCTTGTTCAGTGCGCACAACAGCCAAGCGCAATTGAATGGGCGTCGATTTTAAGCCATTTACGATTTCCTGCCAGGTCAAACTATCCACCAAGCCAACTGCAATGGCGCGCAGGGCAGTGTGCACCGAATGACGTCCTAGTAAAGGCACACGCAAGTGGATGATTTCATTGCGATAATGAAGACGAAAGGAGATACCTTCTAAGCCATAACTTTGAATGGAGTCTGCCCATAAGTCAGCTTGTGGGTCTAAGCCATAAAAAAAGACTTTGGCTTGAGTCTGGTTTGCCATCTTCCGTACATACGGATCGTCAATGTTGAGGATGGCAACCCCTTCTGGGTCAGGTGGAAGTGCTTGAACAAGTTCACTTTTGCCCTGCGCAATCACTTCCTGGCTGCCAGCTCGTTCTGCGTGAACGGTGCCAACGTTGGTGATGACCCCAATGTGCGGTAGTGCAATATCACACAGAAATGCGATCTCGCCTAGCACATAAAATCCCATCTCTAGCACGGCTCGTTGATGGTTCTCACTCAAACGCAAGATTGTCAAAGGTAAGCCAATCTCGTTGTTGAGATTACCGGGTGATTTCAGGGTGGTATAGCGTCGACTGAGGACTTCGGCGATTAATTCTTTGGCCGTGGATTTCCCGACGCTTCCCGTGATTCCTACGACCTTGACCGGTAGTTTTCGGCGCCAGAAACGCGCGGTTTCCTGAAGCGCTTTTAGGCTATCTTCTACGAGCAAACAGGCTGGAAGGTTTGGAATTTCTTGAAGGAAGGTTGAAGTGCGTAGATCCAATACCGGATAATCTGTATCAATCGGATGTTGAATCAGCGCTAAATGGGCACCGCGGCGGAATGCATCCGCAACAAAGTTGTGTCCATCTTGGTGTTCACCTGGTAGTGCCACGAATAAGGCTCCGGGAATAACAAGGCGCGAGTCGACCACTGCGTCAGTAATGGGTTGGTTGGCATTCTCGAACCTGTGATGGGTAAGAGCTTCTAAAACATCCGCAAAAGTCAACATCCTACTGGGTTGCCTTTCGATACCGATCTGGTGGAATATCCATTAACAGTGTGATTTGTTCAACGATTTTAGGAAAAATCGGAGCTGCTACTTCCGATCCCCAAATCGATGTTGAGGGTTTTTCTAGCCAAATATACACGACAAAACGCGGATCGTCCACCGGACCCCAACCAGCAAAGGAGGCGTTCGTCTCACCGCTGGTATAACCTGCACCAGGAATGGCTATTTCACCCGTACCGGTCTTGCCTGCAACACGATACCCATCTACCAATGCTGATGAAGCCTCTGCCTCAAGCGAACGGGCAAGCATCTCGGTTAAAGAGCGAGCGGTTTTGGCTGAGATTGGGATGGAGCTAACAGAGGGAGTGATCATAAATTGTTGACCATCTTTGATGATAGCCCGCACAATGTGGGGACGCATAATTTTTCCTTCGTTTGCTAAAGCAGAGATAGCTGCAACCATCTGAATAGGGGTTGCTGATACCCCTTGTCCAAATGAGTTGGTACCGATCTCTGACTCAGACCACAGAGGATCGTTGGGTAACTTGAGGATTCCAGCTCGTTCCCCATCCAAATCAATGCCCGTCGTATGGCCGATCCCAAAGCTCTGTAAGTAAGCGTAAAAATCTGCAGCGCCAAGTTGAGTTGCCACCCAAGCCAGGCACACGTTTAGGGATAATTGCATACAACCCTGCATGGTTTGTTTGCCATGTCCAGCGCGGTCCCAGTT
>JAOAHK010000296.1 GCA_026415275.1 Anaerolineales bacterium | reverse complement strand
GACCACAACTCCAGCCGAGACGCTGCCCGCAATTATCTCATTCCTCAAGGATTGCGAGCAACGCTTCGAACCGATTGATGCCATCGGTGTAGCTGCTTTTGGGCCGGTAGATGTTCATTTCAACTCCCCAACCTACGGTGAGGTCGGTCTGACTCCCAAACTCGCTTGGCAGGGATTCAATTGGGTTCAGTCGCTACAAAAGGAGTTACCACTGCCTGTTTGCATTGATACCGATGTCAACGGTGCAGCCATCGGCGAGTGGCATTGGGGAGCAGCGCGCAATTTGGATACCTTTCTCTACATTACGGTTGGCACAGGTATTGGCGGCGGGGGACTCATCCATGGCGAGGTCCTTCACGGTCGCTTCCATCCAGAAATGGGACACATTCGCATCCCTCACGATCAACAACGCGATCCTTTTCAAGGTTGTTGCCCCTATCACGGGGATTGTTTAGAAGGCTTAGCCAGCGGTGAAGCGCTTCATCAGCGTTGGGGAGAAAAAGCCCAGAACCTGCCTCACGATCACCCTGCTTGGGACTTGGAAGCGGAGTATCTAGCCCTAGCCCTGATCAATTTCATCTTTACCTTAAGCCCACAACGCATCTTGCTAGGTGGTGGGGTGATGAAACAACCCTGGATGCTGGAGGCAATTCGTCAAAAAGCCCTCGCTTTTAGTGCAGGATATTTGCCTTATTTGGAAACAGAAATCGATCAAATGATTGTCTCCCCTAAACTCGGTGATCTAGCTGGAAGCTGTGGTGCCTTGGCACTGGCAGCTTCTTGCACCAGCAGAACAAAGTCATAACACCATTCGCTGCCTACAAGCAAAACGATTACACGCTACAATTCTAGAGGATAACTTTTATACATCCATAAAACGAGTATAATTGGGCGAGTTTATTCCTTTCGGAGCGTGGAGGTGGTTATGGGGCTCAAGCCCGACCATTGGATTCGCAAGATGGTACAAGAGTACCGCATGATCGAACCATTTGCCGAAAATCAAGTTCGTGATGGGGTGATCTCTTATGGGGTTTCCTCTTATGGTTATGACATTCGCGTTGCCGATGAGTTCAAGATTTTTACCAACGTTTTCTCGGCGGTTGTTGACCCCAAGCATTTTGACCCGAAGTCAATGGTGGATTTCAAGGGCGAGGTATGCATTATTCCCCCCAATTCGTTCGCTTTAGCACGAACGGTGGAATATTTTCGCATCCCGCGGCGGGTCTTAACGGTCTGTGTAGGAAAAAGCACCTACGCTCGCTGTGGCATTATTGTCAACGTCACCCCATTTGAACCCGAATGGGAGGGCTATGTCACCTTAGAAATCTCTAATACCACCCCTCTGCCAGCAAAAATATACGCCAACGAAGGCATCGCTCAAGTATTGTTCTTTGAAGCAGACGAAGAATGCGAAATTTCCTACGCAGATAAAAAGGGCAAATATCAAAAACAACAATCGATTGTGCTACCCAAGTTATAGGAGAGGATCATGAACCTTTTTGGAAAATCGAATGTGGCCGAATTCTTGGGGGATTTTGTCGTCTATCGCAACCTGATCCCAATGGATGAGCGTTTGCCCAAATTGAGCGAACTACGCGCAAGGCTCAATCTCCCCCAAAACGAAATCCCGCGTAAACATGAGCTTTCTTACGCCCAAGTGATAGTCGAATTGCTTCAGGAAGCTCGGCGGCTGGAAGGGTCTAAAGCAGAAATCAAACGCTTGATCTTCATCGGTGATACTCGCATGAGCGATGGAGGCGCATTCGATAATATCTGTCAAGCCGCTGGTTGGGAAGGGATCATTTTTATTGGCTCGGAAAATGCCGAACCCTTTGAATTTGAGAGCGTTCAGACGCCGGGTGGGCAAAGCATGGTGTTGTCCAATCGTTGGTCGGCGCTCAACGAAAGTGAGAAGTACAATCTGCGCCGCTATTGCGCCGTGCGTGGCTTTCCAATCGACGAGTCGACAGCGGTCATTGTTGACTTGGACAAGACAGCGATCGGCGCGCGGGGACGCAATTCGCATGTCATCGATCAGGCACGGGTCGATGCTGTGCGCCAGACTGTGGAGTCTCTTCTTGGGAATGCTTTTAATTTAGAGAGCTTTCTCAATGCCTACAATCAACTCAATCATCCCGAATTCCACCCCTTCACCGCTGATAATCAGGACTACCTCGCTTACATTTGCTTGATACTCGGGAGTGGCTTATATGACACCGAGAAGATCATTCGTGAGGTACGTGGAAAGCGCCTGCTGACCTTCCGCCAATTTATTGATCAAGTCGAGACACATAAAGCACAGCTTGCTGCCTCGCTGCAGGCGATTCATGAGTCAATTTATGCTAACGTACAAGCGGGCGACCCAACACCGTTCAAAGCCTTTCGTTACAACGAATACCAAAACACCGTGGGGCGGATGGGATGTTTGCCTGACTCCTCGCCGGTAAATGTTCTCTTGCGGGATGAAATTGTCATCACCCACGAGGTGCGCGCCTTAGCCTTGGATTGGCGGCAACAAGGGGCATTACTCTTCGGACTCTCGGACAAACCAGATGAAGCCTCAGTGCCAACTGCCGAGCTTGCGGCAGTGGGTTACCAACCACTGCACCGCACAGTAACTCACGTTGTTGGGATGCCAAAATAGACATTGCCCTCGCCTTACTTGGGAGATAGGTTGGGCGTGAGGTTTGCTCCCCTCCCTCTTCTTGGTGGTGAGCGCACCGCGGGGCAAACCTTTCCCCACCCCATGTTTACTAGTGCGAATGTCTACAACTCCAACGCAAACGGAGAGGATGCAGAGAGGAGAGTGGGTTGTTAGCCAAGGATTACTTCTTCAAGGACAGCTAAATCAACCGCTAAGAGTCGGGGGGTGGGCATCGACTTTACGATAATATCGGGATCTTTTAATCCATGACCCGTGCAAATCGCCACAACGCGTTTTCCTTGCGGTTGGATATGCCCGGCTTGCACCTCGGCAGCAAAGCCAGCTAACCCAGCCGCCGAGGCTGGTTCCACCCAAATCCCTTCGCTGGCTAAGGTTCTCTGCATAGCCAAAATTTCCTCATCACTGACTGCGATAATCCGCCCCCCAGATTCCTCAGCAGCTTGGAGAGCTTGTTCGCCGCGCGCTGGGCGGCCAATGCGAATCGCCGTGGCGACCGTCTCTGGGTGATCAACAGGGTGTCCCAACACCAACGGAGCTGCCCCCTTCGCTTGCACACCTAAAATGCGCGGCAACCCGCTTTGCGTTGCCTCATGATACTGGCGAAAGCCCATCCAATAAGAGGTAATATTGCCAGCATTTCCTACTGGTAAACACAACCAATCCGGGGCTCCACCGAGGACATCGCAAATTTCAAACGCAGCCGTTTTTTGCCCTTCCAGGCGATAGGGGTTAAGCGAGTTGACCAAAGCAATCGGGTGTCGTTGGCAAATTTCCACGACCAAATGCAAGGCATCGTCAAAAGAGCCTTGGATTTGGATCACCTGTGCGCCATACGCCACAGCGCCTGCCAGCTTGCCCGCTGCCACTTTGCCCTGCGGGATGAGCACGACAGCCTTCAAGCCTGCCCGAGCAGCATAGGCTGCCGCCGAAGCAGCGGTGTTGCCCGTGGAGGCACAGATGACCGTCCTTGCCCCGCGCCCCACCGCTTCACTGATGGCAGCCGTCATGCCGCGATCTTTGAAGGAGCCTGTAGGGTTAAGTCCTTCGTATTTGACATAGAGTTCAAAACCGCCGCCCAATTGCTCCGCCAAACGGGGCATTGAGATTAGTGGCGTATTCCCTTC
>JAOAHK010000295.1 GCA_026415275.1 Anaerolineales bacterium | reverse complement strand
GTGGTCGATCCAGTTAGCAATGCTCTCAATCACTGGCGTCACCCAGAACAAACCCGGCCCGGCTAGTTTCTTGAAGCGCCCAAAGCGCAGGATAATCGCTTTTTCCCACTGGTTGGCGATCTTGATGCCATACAGCAGAAAGGTGCCAAGCAAGATAAAGAAAGCAACAGTACCTCCGATGAGGTCACCAGATAACTGGGTAATCTGGTCAAGCAGATACGCAATCAATACTCCCATTCCATATACGGCAAGCGCAACCACAATGGCTATGGCAGGGATGCGCGCATGGCCAGTTCGAGTGGATTTGAGATCTTTTTTGTCCATACTTTACCTCTCTTTCTCAGGATTCTTGGGGTTCAGGCTTGGGAAGTTCACCGCTCTCTCGCCACAGCTCCAGCATGTGGCTGATGACCTTGGCAATCTCTTCTGCAGTACAACCCAACTGGGCAGCCTGTGCGAGATAGCGGCGGGTCAGGCTCTCGAGGCCCTGCTGGCGGATGGTCTGCAGGGTTTCGGGGGATGGAGGCTCCCATATATAGGTGCCCCGCCCATGCTGGGTCGAGATCAGCCCGGCCTCATCTAGCAAACGGTAGGCACGCGCCACTGTGTTGAAGTTCACGCGCAGTTCCGCTGCCAATTGGCGCACCGTGGGCAACTGATCGCCGGGCTTCAGCTCGCCGTTGGCAACCTTTTGACGAATTTGCTCCACAATCTGCAGGTAGATCGGCTGCCCAGAGCGGAAATCAATGGACAGATTATCTAGGTTTCCCAAACCACCTCCATTTTGTATCAATGTATTATTGTATGATTGTATTTGTGTATCATTGTATACCATCTCTTTTTCTTTGTCAAGAGTCTCCGGTAAAGTATCATCAGAGTTCTACGGGTTATCGCTCAGCCGAATGTCGGCAGTACTGGCTTTGTTCCATAAACGATGCTCAAATGCAATTCCCAACCTCCTCACCTTTTAAGGTAAAATCGGGATAATGAGTATGGAACAACGGGCATTGGATCGCCGCAACCTTTCCATGTTGATCTTGGCGCACATGATGACCGACCTCAATCAGGGGGCAGTCCCAGCGTTGATCCCCTTTTTCGTGAGTCAACAAGGGTTAAGTTACCTCGCTGCTTCAGGGATTACGGTTGCTGGCACATTAATCTCTTCGATTCTGCAACCCTTGGTGGGTTTACTTTCCGACCGGCGCTCGCTCTCCTGGCTGCTCGTTGTTGGACCGCTGCTTGCTGGTTTCGGGCTAGGGGTGAGTGGCAATCTACACAGCTATGGGCTGATCTTGCTTGCCATCTTGACCAGCGCGATCGGTGTGGCGACCTTTCATCCTGAAGCCTATCGCTATGCCAACTACTACTCTGGTTCCCAAACCGCTACCGGCATGGGCATTTTCTCGGTGGGTGGCACGCTTGGATATTCTATGGGTCCGCTCTTGCTCACCTTCTTTATCGTTCAAGGAGGTTTGCCCGCCACAGTGTGGATGGGGCTACCAGCCGCCTTGATCGCCGCTTATTATCTCTTTCAACAATCTCGTCTGCGTTCTGCCCGCATAGCTCAACAGCATTCCCCGCAGCAGAGCGGCAAAACCAACTGGCGGGCGCTTTCTCTGTTGCTCTCGGTGATCGTGCTGCGCTCGATGTCGTACTACTGCCTTTCGACCTTTGTGCCGCTGTATTTGATCACGACTCGTGGCTTTTCTACCCCCGCGGCGAACAGCGCGCTTACCGTGATGTCCATCGGTAGCATTGCCGGGGCGTTGTTCAGCGGACCGATTGCCGATCGTATCGGGAGGCGGCAGGTTTTGTTTTGGCTGGCACTGGTCATCAGCCTCTCGATCCTCTTGTTTGTCTTTTCCGCTAGTGTCTTGTCGTTCCCGATCTTGGGGTTAGCCAGCGCAGCGCTTTCGGCTTCCTTCACCATATCGATGGTTTTAGGGCAGGACTATGGACGAGGTAATTTGGGTCTGGCTTCGGGTTTGACCGTTGGGTTGGCGGTAGGCGTGGGTGGCCTCAGCGCACCGCTCTTTGGCTTTATTGCTGACCGCATCGGCTTGGCGACGACCCTGCCAGCCGTGGCGGTTTTGCCCCTCATCGCCGCTGCGTTGATCCTCGCCTTACCCAAGGAAACGCTATGAACTTCGATGAGAAAGCGCGCGATTGGGATAGCAACCCCGCCCGCCGCGAACGCGCTCGTGCCGTGGCGGAGGCAATGCGCCGTCAAATTCCCGTTCGCCCGACCATGACTGCGCTAGAGTACGGCTGTGGAACGGGTTTGCTCAGTTTTGAACTGCGCAATGAGCTGGGGAAGATTGTTCTTGCCGATAGCTCAACGGGCATGTTGGAGGTGCTGCGTGAGAAAATTGCCGCTGCTCAGGCTAACAACTTATTCCCAATCAAACTTGACTTGCTTGTCGATCCACTACCGGTGCAACGCTTTGACCTGATCTACAGCCTAATGACTCTGCATCACATCTGCGACACAAAACGCATTTTGAGCCTGTTCCACCAACTCTTGTTGCCAGGTGGTTATTTATGTATTGCCGATCTTGACGAGGAAGATGGCAGTTTTCACACAGATCCCTTTGAGGGCCATTTGGGCTTTAACCGCCAAGAGCTAGCCGAACTAACCACGATGGTTGGTTTTGAGGTTTTGGGTTTCGAGACGGTCTATCAGATGGTTAAGATCGTTGACGAGCAGTCACGCGCCTATCCGATCTTTCTGATGACCGCCCGCAAACGAGAAATCTTTGGGTAATCAGGAGCGATTCGCAATGCTCAGCCGGCAATTGCTGACTTGAACAGGGTATAGCAGCGCAGGTTTGCGCTGTGAGTTGCTATGCCTGTGTCGCTGAGCGGCGTATCGCAAGATTCTCTCGCCAGCGCAACAGGCTGGCGTTTTCCCTTGGGTGCACAATCAATCAGATTTGCTGTACTGGGCAGTGGCTAATCTCTCCCTTGAACTTTTTAGAAAGGAGACTAACCATGACCGATTTTGATTCCAACACTGTCATTCTCATCACGCGCTACGGCATGGGAGATGCTGACCCAGCCTTGCAGCAAAAACTGATCGGCATCTATTTGTCTTTACTCGATCAAAACAACCTTTTGCCCGGTGTAATCTGCTTCTACACCGAGGGGGTCAAGTTAGTCGTCGAAGGCTCGCCCGTGCTGGACCTGCTTCGTTCTTTAGAGAAAAAAGGTGTGCACCTGCTGATTTGTAGTACCTGTTTAGACTATTTTCAATTGACGGACAAGGTGCAGGTCGGCATCAAAGGTGGCATGACTGACATCATCGAAGCCCAGCGCCGCGCCAGCAAAGTGATTTCCATATAATCCCCCTCGCCTATGGGAGAGGGGCTAGGGGTGAGGGCAGTTCCTCCGCTTTCCCAGTGGTTATAATAATCCTATCCCGAATTTAGGGAAGGGTATGAAAGACAGGCACCACGCTGTTCGATTTCGATTGCTTGCCCTCTTTGCATTGTTGGCAGGCATGGCTTTGCTTTTCCCCTTTGAACGTGGCAGTTCAGCTTTGCGCCAAGCGCGTTTGGCAGAACAACAGCAGGACTTCAACGCCGCTGCCAAACTTTATGCCCAAGCGAGCCAGGTCTTATTTTGGGATCGGCTATCCCTACGCGTAAAAGCAGCTCAAAACGCTGCTCATGCTGGGCAGCCTTCGCAAGTGATCGCTCTGCTTTCTCCCTTGCAAGAAGCAGGATCGCTTCCATATCAGGCGCAGGTGCTTCTCGCCAATGCTTATCTTTCCACCAACCAGTCGGATGCCGCCATGGCTCTCCGCCGTGAGTGGGTCGAAAAA
>JAOAHK010000294.1 GCA_026415275.1 Anaerolineales bacterium | reverse complement strand
GTCGGGCGGTAAATGCCCTAAAGCGACGCAGCTCTCCTCTGCTAGAACTTTTCCAATCGACCAAAGAGGGAGTCATCCCCGATGAGGAACTAAGCCATTTGGTCACGATTCTTCGTTGGTTGGCAAAACTGCCCTTGGAACACGTACGCAAGTTGGTGAATGGTGAACAAGCGCATTTGCTTGCCAAGCCGGCGTTGCTCTTTGATTTTATCGAGTACCTCTATGACTACTGGCGAGAGTACGAGCGTTTCTTGATCTGTGACTCTGAAGGCGATGCACTCGATCAGCGTCCCTATCGCACCTTTAATCGCACCATTGAATCGCTTACTCATCTAGTGCGCAGCGTTTATCGCGATATTCAAGAGAACATCAGCGGCCAACATCCCAACATCTATCGCCAAATTGTAGCTGGAGCTGAATTGGCGGCCATCGCTTTGCCCAAACCGATTTTTTCGATTGTTGATGACTTGCAGCAGTTGAATCAGATTCCCGTTATACGGCAAGTATTGATGTATCCGCCCTTGCTGCTCAATCCACCGATGAACAAGCGCACGGGGCAATTTGTGCAAACTGAGAAAAACCCTCTCGAATCGCTTCAGCTTGACCCGAGCGAATGGCTGTGTTATCCGGCAAAAGTTGGCCCGTTGTTGATCTTAATCTATTTTCATGAGCTGTTTTATGAACTCGGCTTTACGCTGAGCAATCTCTTTGAATTGGCAGAAGATGAATTTCTCAGCAATCGCGCTGCAGATGCTATTCTCCTTTTCGGTGTTCCGGATGGATGCATTGACCCCAATGCAACTTATCCCACGGTTTTTTATCAACATCCCGAGAACAATTTGTGGATTGGAGCCATCCCGCGGCGCAAGGAATTCGGTTACTTCGGTTACATGAAAAAGATGACTCTCACCTTGCACAACATCGTCATGATGCAACGGGGACGCTTGCCTTATCATGGGGCGATGGTGCAGTTCTTATTGAAAACCGGACGCGAGTTTAATTTGCTAATCATTGGGGATACAGGCGCAGGCAAGTCAGAAACTTTGGAAGCGTTTCGCGCAATTGGAGACGAAGCAATTCGCACTATGACCATCATTGCTGACGATATGGGCTCCTTAGAAATCCAACCCAATGGTGAGATCATCGCTTATGGCACCGAAGTTGGGGCTTTTGTGCGCTTGGATGACCTCAGTCCGGGGTACGCCTTTGGGCGGTTAGATCGCACCATCATTATGAACCCCTCACAGATCAATGCCCGGGTTGTCTTGCCGGTAACGACTTACGCCAATGTCATGCGCGGCGCAGCATTGGACATGGTGCTTTACGCAAACAACTACGAAGAGGTTGATGACAATCATCCAATCATTGAACGGTTTAGCACTCCCGAAGATGCCCTAACTGTCTTTCGGGAGGGCAAATCGATGAGCAAAGGCACTACCACCTCCACTGGTTTGGTTCAAGCATATTTTGCCAATATTTTTGGCGC
Source organism: Anaerolineales bacterium (assembly GCA_026415275.1). Taxonomy (GTDB): domain Bacteria; phylum Chloroflexota; class Anaerolineae; order Anaerolineales; family UBA4823; genus NAK19. The sequence continues at coordinate 2,337 of JAOAHK010000294.1, read as the reverse complement.
TACGCAATTTCAATCTTTGCACGAAAGCATCGCTCAGCGTTATTTTCAAGCTTTCTTTGAGCAGGGTATCTTTGTCGGGCAATTGCGCACCCGTCTTGGTCTGCCGGGATGGGAACGCAAGGGGCCGGAAGAAGCGGCGCGTGCCTTGCTTGATTGGCTAGGATCGGGGAGTGAGTGAGTTATAATACAGACGGTGCTAGTTGACCTCGTTCGTTTAGCCGTGGCCTACCAAGGGAGAATTGGGTTTTGAAGCACAGATAGGTTCCACCTAAGAGGTCAAAGACATTAGCTAATCAACAATGTAGAAAGGAATTTATCTATTATGGAAGAACCAAATGTGGAAATCCCAGAAGAAGAAAGCGAAGGGGAAGACCTTTATCACGATGAAACCAAACTCATGCGCGTTGCGGGCTGGGCAAATGCTGTTTCTTGGATTATTTTGGCATTGGCAGCCATCTTCTCGCTGAGCGGCGTGGTACTGCAAATCCAACAAGGCGCCTTACGTTTGGGGATCAACGGTATTTTAGGGATGATCAGCACATTGTTTATCCTCCTAGTGGGGGGCTTTTTCTTCGTCTTGCTACAGGCAATCGGCGAAGGTATTTATCTCTTTATGGATATCGAAGAGCACCTGCGCAGGAAGTAAGGTCAACTCAACAAAACTGAGCTTGGCAATCTTCACATCACCGAAGGGAACGTCGAGTTCGCAGAGGTTTTGGGATATGGCTTCTGCGAACTCTGTGTCCCCTAAGGCAAATTTACATTTAGGCATGTCATTTTCTCTAAATACCTAACTCGGCGCGCAAGCGCAACATATGCAAGATTTGCTCACGGGTGAGGATGCCAATCAATTCGCCGTTCTCCACCACTGGCAGTTGAGCGACATTGGCATCATCCATCATGCGTAACGCGGTCAAGACTTCTGTCTGAGGAGTTACATATGTCACCCGGTCGAAGGGCACCATCGCTTGTCGCGCTGTGGTAAAACGCCATTTGCTCTGGGGTACAGCGGTAACATCTTTGAGGGTAATCACACCACTGGTCATGTCGTTATCGACAACGATAAAACAGCGTTGCCCGCTGGTGAGGATGTGGTCTTCAACCAACTGGCTGAGAGGAGTCAAGCCGGAGATGCGGTTGCATTGCGGGTTCATCACACTGGAGACGCGCAAACCTTGTAAAGCGCTTTGCAGGTGGGTCTGTGCATAGGCGCTAGCAGCGGCGTTTTGAAGAAACCAACCGATGAAAGCAAGCCATAAGCCGTCAAAGAAATTGCCCCGTAAGATGGTAAAGACTCCGAAGCCGATGAAGCCGAAAGCCACCAATTGACCGCTCACCGCAGCAACTTGATTAGCGCGTTGGAAACTGCCCGTAATCTTCCAGACAACGGCTCGCAGCACTCGCCCGCCGTCCAGAGGGAAGCCAGGGATCATATTAAAGGCAGCAAGGATGAAATTAATTCGCATGAGATACTCGCTGGGTGCGGCTAAGAAGGGAATGGCGCGGTCAAAAAACCACAATATGCCAAAAAGACCAGCCATTGCCAAACTGACGATCGGGCCGGCAATTGCAATGCGAAACTCTGCACCTGCAGAGGGTGGTTCTTTTCCTATCTGAGCAATGCCACCAAAGATAAACAACGTAATACCCCGCACGGGAATCTTCTCACGCAAGGCAACTAACGAGTGCCCTAACTCATGCGCTAGCACCGAGGCAAAGAATAACCCGCTGGTAACCACAGCCAAGATCAGATGAGCCAGGGCTGGCACTTCAGGATAGGCTTGCGGGAAATAGCCACCCGCCAAAGACCAAGTGAGCAAACCAAAAATCAAGAACCAACTGATGTGCAACCCGATCGGGATGCCAAAGATTTTACCGATTTGCAGGCTCGTATCCATGTGTTGTTCCTCTCTATGTTTATAACCACCAAGAGTTACCTGGTTGTGAAATTATGGAAGAGGTGTTAGGACAAAGAGAGTAGTTTTTTATGTCCAATTGGCACAAATTAACGTCTCTCCACCACCAGGTATTCCCTCGTCAAATTTAATAATAATTATGATAAAATTATAATATATTGTCTGGATTTTGTCAAGAAAGCGCAGTGCTAGAAACTGTTAACAGCTTTGCTGTTCTTATAAAGGGGAAAGCCCAACTCAATTCATCCGTTTAAAGGATGATCATTATTCAAACAATGCCTCGAAGATTGGGGCATCCTCTCCTGTGGATGAAAAGCCTGCTAACCAATAACGAAGCGGCGAATGGCGGGATCGATTATCAACCAACCGATCGCTGTATCCTACATATCTGGGCTAATTGTGTCCCTTACAGATCAAAGGT
>JAOAHK010000293.1:251-3826 GCA_026415275.1 Anaerolineales bacterium | reverse complement strand
ACCAACCAGAAGATCAAGATTGCGGCGCCGATCACCAGCAAGACGGCTGAAATACCAAGGATCAACGGTGCTTGTTTGGCTGCCTGTTGGCGCTTGCGATAGGAAGAGATCACATCCTGAGCTTTTTCTTTCTCTTTATCTGTCATAATCGACTTAATTCGACTCCTCTCTCCGATGGGAGTTAAGTTGATTTTACCTTATCTTTTTGATTTTTGCTTTCGCTTGTCGTTTCTGCCAGCCAAACATCAGGGTCGTAAGGAGGCAACTCGCAGCGCAATTGACCATCCTGACGATAGCCGAGAGCATACCCAGCCTGCATGAGTTGATGGATTTCGCTAGTGCCTTCGTAGATTACAGCTCCTTTGGCGTTTCGCAAATAACGCTCGACTGGGTATTCGTCAGAGTAGCCATACGCGCCATGAATCTGAACGGCTTCGGAAGCGGCTTGAAAAGAAGCATCGGTGGCAAACCATTTGGCAAGAGATGTTTCCTTGGTGTTCCGTAGACCCTTGTTTTTCATCCATCCGGCACGCAAATAGAGCAAACGAGCTGCTTCGTAGGATTGCACCATGTAGGCGATTTTTTGCTGGATGAGTTGAAATTTACCGATCTCCCTGCCAAAAGCTTTGCGTTCGGTGGCGTATTTGACGCTGGCTTCCAAACAGGCACGGATGAGTCCTGTTGCGCCGGCAGCCACAGTATAGCGGCCGTTATCCAGGCAGCTCATGGCGATTTTAAAACCTTCGCCTTCTTCACCCAGTCGATTTGCTTCCGGCACGCGCACATCCTGAAAAGCAATCCAGCCAGTAGAACCAGCACGGACGCCAAGTTTGCCGTGAATGTCGCCACGGGACACACCTGGCGAGTTTAACTCCACTAGGAAGGCGGATAATCCATCGTGCGGGTCTTGAGCTTCGGGATTAGTTCGGGCAACCACCAAAGCATGATGCGCTTTAGTGGCAAGGGAAATCCACATTTTTTCACCGTTGAGAACATACGAGTCGCCATCTTTGCGCGCTGTGCAACTCAAATTCGCTACATCCGATCCCGCTCCCGGCTCGCTCAAGCCAAAGCAGGCGATCTTTTCTCCTTTTACCTGAGGGATCAGGAAACGTTCTTTTTGCTCTTCGCTTCCCCATTGAAAGATACCAAGACTGTTCAACCCAACGTGCACCGACATCACTACGCGCAAAGTGGTGTCAACAGCTTCGAGTTCTTCGCAAGCTAAGCCCAGCGAGATATAATCCATCCCTTGCCCGCCATATTTTAATGGGAAGCATATACCTAGGATGCCCAATGCGGCCATGCGCTCTAAAACAAAGGACGCCATTTGTTGAGTACGGTCGCACTCTCGAATGATCGGAGCAACCTCACGTTGGGCGAATTCGCGCACCATCTGTTGCACCATCAGGTGCTCGGTGGATAAAGCGAAATCCATAACCACTCCTTTCTTGGCAGATCATGGAATTCTGGGGTGTTTTCGGTTATTTGACTTTTTCAACCATGCGGCAATAAGCGCACAAGCCTTCTACGGTTGTCGGTCCACCACAGCTTGGACAGGTGTAGAGTGTTTCCCCTCCAGCACCAAAGCCTTCCTCTTCAGTATGGGCAAACAATCCCTTTTCTTTCGCTTGTAAGAATGCCAGATAAAAACTCAACTTTGCGCCGGGGCGATCTGTTTCCAACTGATTGAGCAAAGTCTTGTAGTAGATTGTTGTCGATCCCTCTGCATGGGGGCATTCTTCGTAGATGTATTCGATGCCACGCACCAGAGCGTAAGCAGCCATCTCCCGTTCATAAAAACGACACAAAGGCTTCACTTTGCGCACCAACCCGGCATGTCGCGCCGCTAACACCGGGCTTTGACGATGCAAGTAGCCTATATTCCAACTTAAGGTATTGCCAAACAAAACCGCTGCCTCATCGTCTAAATTGTGCCCGGTAGCCAGCACATCGTACTGCCCTTCTTTCGCAACTCGGTCGAGAATGTGGCGTTTAACCAAGCCACACACTGCGCAGGGCTTGTCCTTTCCCCGTTGGGTGATGGCTGCTAACTCAGGGATGGTCAACCCAATATCCTTCGGCGCATCGACAACGATGAGTTTCAAACCCCGTTGCGTGGCAAATTCCTTGCATAGTACTTGGGACTTGCGCGAGTAGCCAAAACCACCATCGATGCCTAGGGCAATATACACTCCATCAGCATTGTAGCCAAGCTGCCAAAGGATATCCCACAAAGAAAGCGAGTCTTTGCCACCCGAAACTGCAACCAAAACACGCTCTTGGTGGGTGAACATGCGGTATTTTTGAATAAAGCGCTGGGTCTGTTCCACGATCCATTCCGGAAAGTGTTCAGTACACAGCGCCAATTTGTGTTGGCGCATATTGATCACCGCTTTTTGAGAGCACTTACGACACTTCATGGAGAATAACGCCTTCGTTTATCCGCCGGAAATAACCGCCACAAGGCGGATGGTCTCACCCGGTCGCAAGATTTCATCATCGGTGATCAGCTCTCCATTTCGAGTTGCCAATACGCTTTCGCGGTTGATGCCCAGCCTCACCAAGGCATCCCGTAAGGTCATTCCGGCTTTGACCTCATAATCTTTGTCACGCAACACAATCTTGACTGTATCCATTGCACCTCCAGTCCAAGTTTAGAGGTAAGTCTACAACATTCCTCCGATTTCGTAAAGTGTAGGGTTTAGCAGGGGGTGCTCTCATAGGGGATAATCCGCGGTTTAGCTCGAAGCTTTCGCAGCTCTGCGCTGAGAAGGATTCAGAATATTGGGATAACAGGTTTTTTTACAAAGTAGGTTACTATCCAACGAGGATGGACAGTCAGGCAATGGTGGTATTCGATACAATTGTATTCATCTGTGAAATTCCAGGCGAATAAGGTGATCCAATAGAATTGATCGTGAGAATTGATCAGGGATTGGCGAGCAGAGCGTACTATACTCCTCAGCTCTCCAGCAATCTTTATTGAAGGGTGGGTTACTTTACGGTAATCCTATATGAAAAATATTTTGACCCCTCCCCAATTTCGGGGAGGGGGTAAGATCAGGATCGATAGGCTCCCACTTAGGGAGGTTGATAGCAGGACAGATTTAGCGGGTTTGTAAACGGGCGCCGCCCAAATAAGCTGCTTTGACGTGCTCGTTTTCGCGCAATTCAGCCGCCAGACCGTGGATGGCAATTTTGCCCGTTTCTAAAATATAACCATAATTGGCTATGGAAAGGGCTTTGCGCGCGTTTTGCTCAACCAACAGGATGGAGACTTTTTCTTCCTCATGGATTTGCTTGATCACGCGGAAGATCTCCTGAACCAGAATCGGGGCCAACCCTAGGGAGGGTTCATCGAGCAGCAAAATCTTGGGTTTGGAGATCAGTCCCCGTCCAATCGCGAGCATCTGTTGCTCCCCGCCCGAAAGTGTACCAGCTAGTTGCTTGCGCCGCTGTTTCAAGATCGGGAAGAGGGTGAAAATCCATTCTTTAGTTTCTTGAATTTGGCGTTCGCTCAATTTACTACGCACTCCCCAAGTGCCAATGTTCAGGTTTTCTTCCACAGTTAG
>JAOAHK010000293.1:0-241 GCA_026415275.1 Anaerolineales bacterium | reverse complement strand
GAAGACGCGCCGCCATTCGGGGATGTGCGCCATACCCAGTGAAGCTAGTTGATAGGGCGGGTACTTGCTCAAATCCTGACCCATCAAGCGCACCACACCGCTCTTGATCGGCACCAAACCGGAGATCACCTTCAACAGGGTGGTTTTCCCTGCTCCATTGGCGCCTAACACGGCGACGATATCCCCTTCTTGGATTTCGAGTGAAACGCCCTTAAGCGCCTCCACGGCGCCATAAGCGACC
>JAOAHK010000292.1 GCA_026415275.1 Anaerolineales bacterium | reverse complement strand
CTCCGTTCCACTCCTGATTTATGCCGCTATGTATTCCCTGCTCACCCCAGCGGGCGAGGAACAGAAAATGCGCTGGAAGAGTTTCCGAAACTATCTCAATCAGGTCTGCCGCGGGCGCGAGCCGGCCATGCGCCCTGACCTCTTTGAGCGTTATCTTGCCTATGCAGCCGTCTTTGGCTTGGGTGAAGAGTGGGCAAGATATTTTCAAAAATTGGGTGGCGTGCCGCTGCCAGTCTGGTTCCGCTCTCTTTCGGGAGACTTCGACTCAATGATCCCCTTGATGAGCGCTGCTGACACATCTGCCTCCTCAAGCGGGGGCGACGGTGGAGGCGCTTCGGGGGGCGGTGCAAGTGGAGCAGGATAATAGGAGATGATTCAATGAGCCAAAAGACCTGGGTTGAAATCATGCCCTACCCCAAAGGGCTGCTGAAACTTTTGTTCAAATCGCCGATCTTGCTCTATCGCTTAGGATTAGGCTTTTTAGTCGGCCGCCTATTTATGGTGATGACCACGATTGGGCGCAAGAGCGGAAAGCTGCGCCACACGGCAATTGAGTTCCACGAGTTCGAGGGCAAACCAACTGTAATGAGCGGCTGGGGAACGAGAACCGATTGGTACCGCAATCTGGAAGCGAATCCGCTCGCCACCGTGCAGACCTGGCGCGGGGCGCAATCGGTGCGGGCGCGGCGGATTGAAACGGAAGAAGAACTGCGACGCGCTTTCGAGTGGGCGCAATCCAACCCCACCATGCGCAACATGATGAAACTAGCCGGTTTCGAGATGACGCCGGAGCAGTTCATTGCCGAGAGAGAGCGCTTTACCTTCGTCACCTTTGAGCCAACCGATGAACCCACACCTGCGCCGCTCAAGGCAGATTTGGTCTGGGTGTGGGCGCTATTGCTACCCATCTGTCTCTGGATCGTATGGAATATAAGATGATTGGGTGAAAATCGAGCATTTCAGAAGAGAACTATCGTGCAAGCCTTTACCCTCATTCTTGTTGTTCTAGGTCTCCTTGGTACTGTGAAATTCCTCCGGCGCTTGAGGTCGCGCCGCCAATCTCTGCCTTGCCCCGCTCGGCTGAGCTGGCTGGTGGAGCTGGATAACCCGCTATTCCGCGAAAATTGCGCCAGTGAAATCATCTGTTCAGCGGATGTCTGAAGGAGACTCCGTTCACTTGGAAAGGAAGCAGTTATGTCAACTCTTACACTAATGGTTGTTCTTCTCTTTTTACTGGTTTTCGCAGGCATGGTCATCTTTGCCTTCATGTCCGCTCGCAAGGCAAAAGAAGCCGCCGCACGGATGGCGCAAACGCTGGGTATGACCCCCGTGCCACAGCCAGACTCGGTGCTATTGGAGCAGATTACCGCCCTGTATCGCACCTCATGGGAACCATCGAAAGACGAATTGCTCAATGTTTCCCGTCGTCTCCTACCGGATGGCGAGTTATTCCTGTTCGACTTGGTGGCTACTGGCGGCGAAAGCCATTCCATCATCCAAAGCCAAGCGGTTGCCATTCGATCGAACACCCTGCGCTTGCCACACTTTCAGATGCATCCCAAAGTGGACACATCGAAATACGCTTTGGGTGGCTTGGCAAACGCAATTGTCGAGTGGGGTGTATCCAAAGTCGGGACGCCGGTCAGATTCCCCGAATTCCCCGCCTTCGACGCGCGTTACGCCGTTACATCCAACGAACCCGAAGCAACACGGCGCTTTTTTGATGAAGACAAGACGCGTTATTTTGCCAATACCGAATACTACGGCATACACGCTGGCGGTAATCTCTTCACCTTTGCCGAAGTCGAGCCGGGCTTCAAAATCAACGATCCCAGCCAGATGACCCGTCGTATCACCCGCGCTCTAGAGGTTTATCGCTTGTTCGGGCAATAAGCCGGTCTATTGTGACTGGCTTTGCCTCCGATAGACAGCGTAAAAAGTCCCGGGCAAAAAAACGGAGAAAGATATGACCTCAAGACGAAAAACTTGGCAGGTGTATCAGGAGTTTTTATACTGCGATTTTGTTGAGGTGAAATTATGACGGCTTCTATCCCTCTTTCCCCCGTCCAGCAGGCTGAACGCATTCAGATTGTGGATATTCTGCGTGGGTTTGCCCTCTTTGGTATCCTGCTGGTCAATATGATTATTTTCGCCCGCCCGATCCAGGTTGTCCTCTTTCCTATCGACCCCACTGCGCCCTGGTATGATCGCGCTGCAGAGTGGTTCATTCACCTTGCTGGCGAGGGGAAATTCTATGCCCTGTTCTCATTGCTCTTCGGGCTAGGGCTGACCTTGCAAATGGAGCGCATCGAAGGGCGCGGTGGACGCTTTGTGCCGCTCTATGCCCGCCGCCTGTTCGTGCTATTGGGTATCGGCATCGTGCATGCCTTTCTGATTTGGGTAGGCGACATCCTCATCATGTACGCCCTGCTTGGCTTTTCGCTGATACTTTTCCGCAAAGCCAAACCGCGCACGCTACTAATTTGGGTTGCGATCTTGCTCCTGCTGCCATTGTTGTTCAACCTGGCAGTAACTGCTTTGCTGGAGTGGGGGCGTTCCATTCCAGAGGCTTCGTCGCAAATCCAAGCCAGCTTTGCCCAGACTACCGCCGTCTTTGAAGCCGAATTGGCGCAAGCCTACCGAGTATATGCCAACGGAAACTTCGCCGAGATCACTCGCCAGCGCGTTGCTGATTACTTCAGCATGGGACTCGCCGCTTACCTGGTGATGGGTTTCAATGTGCTGGCGATGTTCTTGCTGGGGGTTTATTTCGGCAAGCAGGGCATCTTCCGCAATTTGGCAGCGCATCGGGGCTTATTCCAACGATTGTTGGTCTGGGGGTTAGTGATTGGGGTGAGCGGTAATGCCCTTTATGCCACCCTGATTCTCAATCAGTCCCGCATCGAACCCGCTTGGGCGCTCTTTCTAGCAACTGCTGGGCAATCCATCGGCGCGCCGCTGCTCATGCTGGCGTATGTCTCCATTTTTTGCCTGCTGGCGCTCTCGCCCACTTGGAGCGAGCGGCTCAGGGTGCTTGCCCCGGTCGGTCAGATGGCACTGACCAACTACCTGACCCAGTCCATCGTTTGTACGCTGATTTTCTACAGTTACGGGTTGGGGCTATTTGGCAAGGTGGGCGCGGCAGCGGGCATCGGGCTGACCCTCGTGATCTACTTGCTACAAATCCCCTTCAGCTATTGGTGGATGAAGCGCTTTTATTACGGGCCTGCCGAATGGCTGTGGCGTTCGCTGACCTATCTCAAGCCACAGCCGATGAGAAGGTAATGAATCCGACTCTTGCCATCGCCATCCCCTTCCTCTTGCTGCCTACTACAGCGGCAGTGTTTGCTCTAGCTACCCGTTTTCTGGGGGCAGAAGCGGGCTACCTGTTCGGGTTTGGCTTCTACTGGCTATTCTGGTGCCTGCTTGTTCCCCAACGGCTGTTGGGCAAGACAGAATTTGCCACAATTTTGCGCGATCGCGCCCCGCTGTTCAGCCGCCCTAATTGGTTGGCAGCAACGCTTTGGCTGCTGGTCATGCTAATCGCCCTCCTTATGTACGCGGCGGAATTCATCCGCGCTCCATTGCTCCTGATTCTGATCGCTGTGCCGCTGGCAACCATCAATGGCTTGTGCGAGGAGATTCTTTGGCGCGGCCTCTACGTGCGCTGCTTTCCACGCAATGCTTGGTTAGCCATCTTGTACCCCTCGCTGGGCTTTGCCCTCTGGCATCTCGCCCCGCAGGCGATTTTTCCCGCCGAAAACGTCCTGGGATTCGTCATTTCGACCTTCTTTCTGGCCCTGCCCTACGGCGTCATTGCTTACCGCACC
>JAOAHK010000028.1 GCA_026415275.1 Anaerolineales bacterium | reverse complement strand
AGATGTGTATAAGAGACAGCCCTCCCCCTTTGCCCCTTTTCCAGAGTGAGAGGGGAATGCAGGCAGGAAACGCTCCTTCACTCTCCAAAAGGGAAGGGCTAGGGTGATGGCAGGAAGTTAGAGTAGGCATTACCGAACGATAGCGAATGGCTAAAAGTGGATTAGAAAGCGAGGTGAAGATGGAATACGGTCAGATTTTACGGCGGGCGTGGCAAATTACTTGGAAGTATAAATTCCTGTGGGTGTTCGGCATCGCGATTGCCTTGTGTCGCGGTCAGGGTGGCGGCGGGGGTGGTAATTTTAATTTTGGCAGTAATTTTTCTCAAGGTGGTGAAGGGAATGGAGAATTTCCAATTTCTCCTGAGTTCTTGCGCCAGGTTGAACAATTTGTCAACAGTCCGGCTTTTTGGGGCTTGATCATCGGCTTGGTCGTGTTCGTTCTTCTTCTCACGATTATTGCCATTGCAATCGGTGCATTTGCGCGCGGGGCTTTGGTGCGCTCGGTGAATCGCATCGAGGACGGCGATGAATTAAATTTCCGCCAAGCCTGGGAGGAAGGCAAATCTTCGTTCCGACCACTCTTTGCATTGGAATTTCTCTTGAACCTTCCGCTTTTAGTGATTGGATTAGGGTTTCTTGGCGTTATCCTCGTCCTCTTTTATAACCTATGGCAAAGCGGTGTCTTGCGCGGCCTTGAACCCTCAAGCGAAATCCTTCAACAACTTTTGGCGATCGTGCCTGCCGCAGTGGTAGGTTTTTGTGTTTTGTTGTGTGTCAGCCTTATTATCCAATTGTTCGTGACAATCTTTACTGTGTTTGGTAGCCGTGCCATTGCTTTAGAAGGTTATGGGGTTGTGGCGAGTTTGGGACGCGGTTGGCAAGTTTTTTGGAAAAATTTGGCGCCAAGCATTCTCTTTGCCTTAATCCTCTTTGGCATTAGTTTGGTTGTAGGAATTGTGATAGGCATTCCCATTGCGATTCTTGCGGGTGTCTTTGTGGTTATGTTGGTTGGGGCGGGTATGAGCAATTTTTGGCCATTCTTTCTTTTGGTCGGAGTCGCATTTGCGATCATCATTACGCTCATCGCTTCGGTCGTAGGTGGTGTGTTTCTTGTCTTCTCTGAGACTGTATGGACTTTGGCATATCGTCAGATGGTGGGATTGGAAAAGAAACCACCCCAAGAGCTTGAGCCCCCCTCTGGAGCGGTCGAGTTGAGTTCGTTATAGATGTCAACAAACCTGCGCCGAATGTTAGCGTAGTGGTGGATGACATTCTGCAAAATGCAATTGCATTGATCCAAAAAGGGGATAACCGCAGCGCGGTTCGCTTACTAGGTCGTCTCCTTGAACAACAACCGCGCAACGCAGAAGCTTGGTATTGGTTGTCTAAAACCCAAAACGATCCAATAAGGAAACGCGAATGCCTCGTGCGTGCCTTGCGTTATCAGCCCGGCTATGCTCCAGCGCGAGCAGAGTTCGAATCCCTAGAAGCGCAGCGGAGTTCTTCACCGAGCTCCACTCAACCGGTTCAGGTTCTCCCTCAGGTGGTTAGAACTGTAAGCTCTCTCCAATCTGCCCATTCCTCCCGGAGCTCAGCTCGTCCTCTCCCTGTAGCGCAACAAGCTGCCCAACCGCTTCAACGCCATTCTGTGCGAACATGGCTCTGGCTCAGCCTAATGGGTTTTCTTATCGTCAGTGTTCTATGCCTAATTGCTTTGCTGGTAAGCACATCGTTTTGGCAACCGATCTGGGATCAGTGGGTTGGTGGCTTGGATTTGCCTATGTTCTCCTTCTTGGATGGGGGGCAACGTTTGCCGAGTGGGCTCTCAAACGGTTATTGGCAGTTCGATTTTCAGCGTCCTTTGCCACAGGGGGTTTACATCGGTGATTTAGTCCTGCTTTCCGATGGAATTTTTTGGTTTGGCTATCTGCGCGGTCAATATCGCTACGAAGATGACCAAACCTTGGCGTTGTGTGTTGAACCGAAAGAAAGCGGAGCGGCGTCCACTTGTTTTCGGGTGCGTGTGGTGCAATACCAACCGGATCAGGTTGTCCTCAATGTCCAATTAAACACTTTTGCTGGGGAACAATGGGTGGAAGGTCTCATCTATCGTAAAATTATAGGAGAAAATCGCCGCTACGATCTTACCAGCGAAATTGTTGGTCGCTGGCAGCCTTTTCCCCTAGACCATCACACGCGCATTGCCCAACAGCGCGGCGGCGAAAGCTCACCCGATGATGTTTATCTTTTCACTGCCAGCGGGGAATTGTGGGCTGGGGGACGGAAAATTTCCTCGTACCGTGTTGAAGATGGCATGGTGCGCGTGCCAGACTACTTTGGGGATTTCGGTGAACGCTTTCAAGTAGATCGCTTGGGCGATTGGATGGCGTTGGTCGGTCAGATTAATAAACCCGCACTAATCCTCTCCCTAAAGCGCGTTCCATAATTGGCATCTGATTGCTCTGCTTGCCAGAGGGAGCAAAGGTATGCAGAGCCAATCTCCTAGCACTTTAAGGTACAATAATCTCAACTTCTCACCAAAGGAATAACCGTTGTTTGAAATTGTCTTTCTGGGCACTTCAGCTTCGGCGCCATCCATTCACCGCGGTTTGTCCTCGCAGGTGGTCATTCACGATGAATATCGCTTTTTAGTGGATTGTGGCGAAGGAACGCAAAGACAAATCTTAATCTCCGGCTTAGGTTTCAAGCGCTTAAATCGCATCCTGATCACCCATAGCCACCTTGACCACATCCTCGGCTTGGCTGGCTTGCTTTCAACCTTTATGCGCTGGGAGACGATCGAATACCTTGAAATCTATGGCGGCAAGGCCGCTTTAGAACGGGTGTACGATTTGTTGTTTGGTGTTGTCTTGCGCGGCAACCGCCCGCCAATGGAACTGAACTTGATCCCGATTGACGCTGGCGTCTTCTTTGAAACCGATACTTTTACCATTACAGCCGTGCCAACCCAACATCGCGGTGCAGATTGTTTTGGCTATCTTTTTGAGGAAAAACCTCGCCGCCCCTTTCTTAATGAAAAAGCTGAGGCGCTGGGCATCCCCCCTGGACCTTGGCGGCGGGAATTGGTGCAAGGCAAAAGTATCACTCTGGAAGATGGCCGAGTCATCCACCCCGATCAGGTGTTAGGGGAAGAGAAACGTGGCACGCGTCTCATTCACATCGGCGACGTTGGGCGCACGGATAATCTCTATGAAGTCTGTCGAGAAACAGATGCCTTGATTATCGAAGCCACCTACCTCGAATCAGAGGTGGAGATGGCAGGGCAATTTGCTCATCTGACAGCAGCTCAAGCCGCACAACTGGCCGCCGAAGTGAACGCCGCTCACCTCATCCTGACCCACATCTCGCGGCGCTATCGCGAAAGAGACGTGCTTCAGGAAGCTTTAGGTATCTTTCCCAATACCGTTGTGGCGCGCGATTTCGATTGGTTTCAAATCCGCCACGGAAATTCGATCAAACGACAAAATTTGCTCAAAAATCCGCTGCCTTTTGACTCTGAGCCACAAGGGGAAGAATAACATGGTCAAAATTTTGCATTTTGCCGATGCGCACATCGACTTGGCAAACTTTGGGCGTCACGACCCGCAAACCAATTTGCCGCTGCGGGTTTTAGACTTTCTTCGCTCTCTGGATGAAATTGTAAACACCGCCATCGAAGAGCAAGTCGATCTAGTGTTGTTTGCCGGGGATGCCTTCAAGGACCGCAATCCCTCGCCCACCTTCCAGCGCGAATGGGGCAGGCGGATGATGCGTCTCTCCCGCGCCAATATTCCAACCCTCTTACTGGTGGGCAATCACGATATGACCCCCGCTATCGGCCGTGCTCACGCCCTGGATGCTTTTCAAACGTTGGAAGTGCCCTACATTCACGTCATCGATCAACCAAAATTGCTCCTGCCCAAGGATTTGGAGAATATCCCGCTTCAAGTTATGGCTTTACCTTGGCTCTCGCGATCTCGGTTGATTTCAGCCTTGAACTTGAGCTTGGCAGACTTGAAGAAAATCGACGAAGCCATTGACTTGCGTCTGCGCTCAGTCTTTGAAGATTGGTTCGAACAACTCGACCCCAACTTGCCGACGATTTTCACTGCCCATGCTACGGTAGAGGGGGCAAAATATGGAGCGGAGCGCTCGATGATGCTGGGTAACGATTTGGTTTTGAACATCAGTTTATTGCGCGATCGGCGACTGGACTATGTCGCTTTGGGCCATATCCATCTAGCCCAAGACTTAAATCGGGATCGTCATCCACCGATCGTTTACCCTGGTTCGATCGAGCGCGTGGATTTCGGGGAAGCAAAAGACGACAAATACTTTGTTCTCGCTGAAATCGAGCGCGGCAAAACGGCCGTGCACTGGCGAAAGCTCTCCAACGTGCGTCCCTTTATTGACTTGCGCTGCTGTCTAGAGAATTCAGCAACTGCTATGGAAACCATTCAATCCAAGCTTCCACCCCCTGAGCAGCTACGAGATGCTATTGTGCGTTTGCTCATTGAATATCCCGCTGAAATGAGTTTGGTGATCGACGAGCAAGCCATCCGCCAGAAGATGGCAAATACGTTCGAGTTTCACCTCGTCCGTCGCCCGCTGCTCAACAGCCGTGCTCGCTTGCCGGATAATCTTTTGATCAGCAACCTGACTCCGAAGGAATTACTCGAACTTTATCTCCAAGCAACTCACAACCATCCTGAGGAGATCGATGACTTGCTCTCCCTAGCTGAAGACATTTTCACGGGAAGAATAGAGGGTGACTCATGATTCCGGTGCTTCTGTCCTTACGCGGTTTTCTTTCCTACCATCAACCGACCGAAATTGACTTCACGCTCATCGATGTCGCCTGTATCTCCGGCGCCAACGGAGCGGGAAAATCGAGCATCTTCGATGCCATCACGTGGGCGATCTTTGGCATTGCTCGCAAGACGGATGACACAATCATCCATACACATCCCGAAGTCAAGGCCGCCGAAGTCGTTTTGATTTTTGAATATGAAAACAATCTATACCGCATCCAACGCACGCGCCCAAGGAACGCCACCACTCGCTTAGAATTTCAAGTTGCCCAGCCTGAGACCGTCCCTGACCCGTTTGACAAGGATCACCTTTCCAGTATTCGCTGGCGCAGTCTCACCGAACGCACCGCGCGCGAAACGCAAGCTCAGATCGAGAAAATCTTGCGCCTTGACTACGAGACCTTCACAAATGCCTCCTTCTTCTTGCAAGGCAAAGCGGATCAATTCACCACCCAAACCCCTACCAACCGCAAGAAAATCCTGAGCAGCATCTTGGGCTTGGAAATCTGGGAGGAATACAAGCAACGCGCCATCGACCGACGCAAACAAGTGGAAAACCAAATTGAGCTGATCGACCAGACCCTGGCAGAGATCGCCCGGGAACTCAGCGAGGAGGAGATGCGGCGCGCGCGGCTCAAACAAATCGAAAGCGAACTAGCCACCGTTCAACAACAGCGCAAGGAACAAGCCGAACGCGTTACCCTCTATCGTCAGCAGATCGCCGCCCTTGAGGAACAAAAACGCAGTTTAGAAGAACTGAGCAAACAAGTCGAAGTTGTTGAGAAGAACGCTCAAGAGCTTGACCAGAGACTATCCGAGCGCAAAGTGGAATTGGCAAGTTATCAAGAATTACTCAGCCGCGCAGCACAAATCGAGGCAACCCATCAGCATTATCAAAATCTCAAAACCCAACTCGAAGCCTTTGAACGCACATTGCTGAACTTCTCTGATTTCGAAAAAAAGCTTCAGTCTTTGCAAGCAGAACTCAGCGCCGAACGCGCTCGCCTAGAGCAGGAAAGGAGCAATCTCGAAGAAAAGGGAAAGCGCGCCGAAACCGCCCAGCAGAACATTCTCTCCTTACAAGCGGAAATTGCTCGCATTCAAGCGCAACATCAGGAGAAAGAGGCTGAACTTGCCCTTTGCCTTCAAGCAGAGCAGGAAATACAAAATCTGCACCGACAGATCAATGACCTGAAAGGACAGAACAAACATCTGATGGAGGAGATGAGAAAACTGCGCAACCGCATTGACACCCTACAGACAGAAAGCAGCGCGGCAACCTGTCCCCTGTGCGGACAGCCGCTCTCCCCAGATGACCGTTACCATTTAGTGCAAAACCTCGAAGAAGAGGGAAAAGCGCGCAAAGATCAATATCTTGCCAATCAGGCTCAAATTACGCAATGGGAAGAGATGGCTTCTGCCCTGCAAGAACAAAGCCGATTACGCACGCAGATTGAGAAATCTCTCCGTCAACTCGAAGGGGAACGCGAAAAATCGATGGCTAAGCTGAACAACGAAGAGGAAATCCTCAAAGATTGGGGACAGAACGGCGCACCGCGCTTCAAAGCGGTTCAAGAGCAACTCCAGCAGGATTCCTTCTTGCCCACTGTCCGTGAAAAGATTGGAGAAATCGAAGCGCAGATCGAAGCCCTTGGCTATGACCGTCAGGCTCATGAGCAAGCGCGTCAAATGGAAAGCGAATTGCGTCCGGTGGTTGAAGAATATCAAACCTTACTGCAGGCGCAGGCAGTCGTTCCACCTTTGACCCGTGAAATCCAAGAACTGGAAAAGCAACGGCAAAGCCTGCAAGAGCAGCAGGAAAACCTGCGGCAAGCATGGCATTCTGCGCAAGTCATTGTGGAACAGGCGCAAAGGCAAGCCCCTGACCTACCATCTGCTGAGATTGAACTCAAACGCCTCGAAGACGCCGAAAGCGAAATGAATCGTCAACTTGGCGCTGCCCGTCAATTGGTTGATGTGCTCAAAGACCTGAAAAAGCGCGCCCAAAAACTACAAGCCGAGCGCACCGATAAAGCCACTCTGGTCTCGCGCTACAAAATCCTTGAGCGCGCCTTTGGGAAAGATGGTGTCCCTGCCCTGCTCATCGAGCAAGCTCTGCCGCAAATCGAAGAACGCGCCAACCAAATTCTCTACCGCCTCAGCGATGGCAACATGAGCTTGCGCTTCAATACTCAGGCGAGGTATAAAGACACACGCCGTCAGGACTTGCGCGAAACGTTGGAAATCCAAATTAGCGATGCCAATGGCTGCCGCGATTACGAACTCTTCTCCGGCGGCGAAGCCTTTCGGATCAACTTTGCCATCCGCCTGGCGATCTCCGAGCTGCTCGCCCATCGCGCCGGCGCCCGCTTGCAGACCTTAGTGATCGATGAAGGCTTTGGCTCGCAAGATGCTCAAGGCCGTCAACAACTGATCGAAGCGATCAACCGCGTGCGCGGCCAATTTGCCAAAATCTTGATTATCTCCCATCTCGATGAGATGAAAGACGCCTTTCCCAATCGCTTGGAAGTGGAGAAAACACCGCAAGGGTCAGTGGTGAGACTAATCTAAGGAGGTGAAGATGAAGTCATTTGACCGAGTGGATCAGTTTCTCACCCAATGGATGGCACGAAATGGGATCCTCCTTCTGCGCTTGAGTGTAGGGATTGTGTTCTTGTGGTTTGGCGCTCTTAAATTCTTCCCTGGCTTAAGCCCTGCGGAAGGTTTAGCTTCGAAAACCATCGTAACCCTGTCTTTGGGTCTGCTCTCAGCAAAAACAGCCGTTTTGATTTTAGCTGTTTGGGAGTGCTTGATCGGCATAGGGCTGATCAGCGGCATCTTCTTGAGAGGCACGCTGTTTCTGCTCTGGATGCAAATGCTAGGCACGATTACACCGCTCTTTCTTTTCCCCAACGAATGTTTTACCGTTATCCCAATTGCCCCAACACTGGAAGGACAATATATTATCAAGAACATTGTGCTGATTTCTGCGGGGATCGTTATTGGCGCAACGGTGCGCGGTGGTCGTCTGTCCGCCGAACCTACTTAGAAGCAAAGTTTTAGAGCTTGACAATTTATTCCGACACATCTGTAGGGTGACATTCATGTCACCACTCTAGATTTGGGGATTTAGGGGTAAATTAGACGAAACGAGATGGAGAAGATGGATATTTTATTCTGACATGATAGACCGATCAATTTGTAGAGCGACATTCATGTCGATGATGAATTTAGGGGTAAATCGGACAAGGCGAGATGAATCTTGCGCTACGGATTTGTCAGATTCATGTGGAAGCGTTCGACAATTTGGCTATTCTGGATTTGGTGTGGTGACTTCCCCGATTATATGTAAGTTACCAACAGCAGGGAAGGAGAGCCAAAATCCCTTTCTTATCCCGGATTAACAAACTTCTGTTATAATCTAATTTGTAAAGTATATGTAAAGATATTGCACAGTTTATGGAGCGTTTTATGACTTGTGAAACCGAAAACGGAGCGGTCATCCGCACCGAAAACCTGACCAAAATTTACCGCATGGGCGAGGTGGAAGTTGTTGCCTTGCAGGATGTGAATTTTGCTGTGCAGCGCGGCGAATTTGTCGCCATCATGGGCGCATCGGGGTCTGGCAAATCCACCTTGCTCCACTTGCTTGGCGGCCTGGATGTTCCGACACGCGGCGAGGTGTATTTCGATGGACAACCCCTCTCGAAACTCAACGATGACCAAATCACCCTCCTGCGCCGTCAGAGGATCGGTTTTATCTTTCAATTCTACAATCTGCTGCCAACCCTCAATGCCACTGAGAATGTCGCTCTGCCTTTGATGATCGACGGCCAACAGCTATCCCAATACCAAAGCAGGGTAAACGAATTACTCCGCTTGGTTAGGCTGGACGGGCGAGAAAACCACCGCCCTGATCAACTCTCCGGCGGTCAGCAACAACGTGTCGCTATTGCCCGCGCCTTTGTCAACCAGCCACAAGTTGTGCTAGCCGATGAGCCGACCGGCAACTTAGACTCACGCTCTGGCAAAGCGATCCTCGAATTGCTCCAGCGCGTTTGCAAGGAACTTTGCACAACCATTGTCATGGTCACCCATGACCCCAAAGCCGCCTCCTACGCCGACCGAGTCGTCTTCCTCAAAGATGGAGAAATTGTCAATGAAATCATCAGTCAGAATGGCAGTGTCTCCATCGATCAGATTATGTCCCTCATGGCAACGTTGGAAGCTTAGGTGATAGAAGATGAGAGCGTTATGGTTCATCGCCCTGCGCAATATCGCCAGCCGTAAATTTCGCGCTCTCCTAACCGCGGTAGGCGTGCTTCTCGGCGTATCGGTCGTCCTAGCCATTCAAGTAACCAACCAGACCACGATTGACTCCTTGCGCCGGGTATTTGACCGCGCTGCTGGTCAGGCTAGTCTAATGATCATTCCCAGCAGCCAGAGGAACGAAAACCTCAAACAAAGCCTGCTCCCTACGGTGCAGTCGGTCAAAGGCGTCAGTATTGCTGCTCCATCCTTGCGCGTGAATACCTTACCCGCCGACGAAGCCACCGACTGGCAAATAAACCTTAACATCAACGGCGTGGCAGCCGGTAACTTCTTTTTGCTGTACGGCATCGATCCCGTTCTTGATCCGCAGGTGCGCGTGTACGTGCTAGCCGAAGGGCGAATGCCGCAAGCTGGACGATACGAAATCGTCCTGACGCGCAAATATGCCGAAGAGAAGAAACTGCGCGTGGGGAATTGGTTGATCCTGCTCACGCCGAATGGCACAGTGCGCTTAAAGATCACCGGGTTGCTGGCTGCCGAAGGGGTTGCCTTGATCAACGACAGCGTTGTGGGCTTCGCACCGCTAAAAGTCGTTCAAGATTCCTTTGATCTGCGAGACCAATTGGATGAAATCGCCATCCGTACCCCTGAAGCGATCAGCAGCAAGCCTGCCCTGCTAGAAAACCTCAAACAAACCTTACAACAACGGATTGGAAAAAACGGCGATGTGGTTTATCCTGATTCGCGCGGCGCAGTGGTCAGTCAAATGTTGGCGACCTACCAATTGGGATTGAGCTTCTTTTCCATCATTGCCATTTTTGTCGGGTCATTTTTGGTCTATAACACCTTCTCGATGACGGTTTCCGAACGCATCCGCGAGATTGGCATGTTGCGCGCGATCGGAATGAGTCGCAAACAGGTTTTGCTGACCGTACTGATGGAAGCCTTGATTGTTGCTTTGCTTGGCTCGCTGGCGGGGATACCGTTGGGTTTGATCTTAGCTCGCGGACTCATCCGTATGCCAGATGCGGTGATCACTCCCTCCGAACAAATCTTTAGTGTATCCGTGCCGATTTTTCTGGAAGCCCTTGCTGTTGGAATCGGGGTTGCTTTGCTCTCTGCTTTGCAGCCCGCCCTTAGATCAGCTAAAGTTAGTCCCCTCGACGCCCTGCGCGTGCGGGCGCATTCCGACAACAAACCCGCCAAGCTCATCTGGATCAGCGGGTTTTTCTTGATCGCCTTTGGTTATTTTATTGTCTATGGAACGGACTGGCCAGAAGAATGGATGTTTACCGTTGGCAGTATGGCTGTGCTGACCATTTTCTTAGGCGCAACCCTAACAGTCACCCTCGCCATTCAATATCTCGAAATCCTGCCTCGCCATCTGGCAACAAAGTTGTATGGCAATGAAGGGCGTCTTGGCTCGGCAAATGTGCGCCGCACGATCGGGCGTACCACCTTGACCGTCGCTTCCTTGATGGTCTCTTTGACCATGATCATCTCGATTAACTCGGTGGCCACATCTTTCAAGAAAGATATGGGGGCGTGGATCGACTCTGCACTAGGTGGTGATCTCTATGTCCGCTCAGCCGTCACCATGCGCCAATCTTTTGGCAACCAACTGAAGAGCGTGCCGGGTGTGGCTGTGGTCACCCCGACCAGAGTGCTGGAGGTGCGCATTGCCCCTGAATCATTGCCCAAAAACACCCTCCAAAACGAGTTCTACCTCTACGCCATTGACCCCGACACCTTTCGCCAAATTGCCGACCTGCAATTCACCGATAAACAAGCTGACCCTGAAGCCAATTGGGCGCGCTTCAAACGCGGCAACGCAGTGTTTATTTCCAACGTGACGGCTGACCGTTATCAATTAAAGAGCGGCGACCGTATCACCATTCTCACCCCGCGCGGCAAACATGCCTTCGCCATCGCCGGGGTTGTTTTGGATTTCACAGGACAACGCGGTGTGCTGTATACCACCTATCAGGATTTGCAAACTTATTTTGGCGAAAACGGCGCCGATCGCTTTACGCTCAAAGTGGCTGCAGGCTATTCGGTCGATCAGGTCGCCAACGAAATCGAAAACCGCTACCAAAAGCGCCGCCATATTAGCCTTCAATCCACCCAAGAATTCAAACAGAGTGTGCTTGATTTGGTGGGCAATGCCTTTCGTCTTTTCGACGTCTTAGGTCTGATCGGCATCTTTATCGGAGCTTTAGGGGTTGTAAACACGCTCACTATGAACGTCATCGAGCGGCAGCGTGAAATCGGCGCCTTGCGTTCGATGGGGATGACTCGTCTCCAGGTGATGCGCATGATCCTAGCCGAAGCCTTGGCACACGGCACCATGGGGGGAATTTACGGTTTGCTATTCGGCTTTCTGATTGCTCAAGTCATGATCCTTGCCATGAACCTGATGATTGGATATAATTTATCTTATAAATTCAGTTTGCAACCTTTTCTGGTCGGTCTGGTCATTGCTTTCCTTGTCGCCCAAATCGCCGCATTAGGACCCGCTCGGAGGGCTGCTCAAGTCAATATCATCGAAGCCATCAAGCACGAATAACTCTTTACCTAACACAAGACCCATCGACGGGACAATATTATCAAATAAATACCCGAGCAGTGCGTCATTTTTCTGCGGTGCGTTGTGCGGCAAGACCCTGCAGGAGATTCAACCATCCACAGAACCATGGCTTGTGTAACTTAAGTCACATTCCTTGATTGACTCTTTCTGTATAATCAGCCAATGAGTATAAAGGCTATCCACAAAGAGAGTGAACGATGAGCAAATGGATTCTAGCCATTCCCCTTCTCTCCCTGCTTGCTGTGATCGGCGTCGGACTCTATGTTACTGACTTCACAGCCTACCTCGGCAATAACCCGACAACATGCAATAACTGTCACGTGATGGATGCTGTTTATGAAAGCTGGTATCATGGCGGGCATAAGCAATGGGCAAAATGCGCTGATTGTCACACACCCCATGCCTTGATCCCAAAATACTGGGTTAAGGCTGTTTCGGGGTACCACCATGTGACCGCCTTCATTTCTGGAAATATTCCCCCAGCCATCCGAGCAAAAGAATCTTCGCAAAAAATTATTCAAGAAAATTGCATCCGCTGTCACCAGACAACCGTCTCCACGATGCTAGAAAGCCCCCAAGCACTTGATCGCAATTGTTTTGATTGTCACCGCAGCGTGGCGCATGGCGAACGCGGGATTTCATTACTACCTTATCAACACACGGAGGAATACAAATGAGAAGGTCATCCCTTGTCTTTATCTTGCTTGGTACGACTCTAATCCTCGCTGCAGCGTTGATCGGCGTGTTGATCTACATGCGCAATCAACCTGCCCAGCAGCGTGGCATCCAACCCCTAGTAGAAATTGCTCAATATGAACCCGATTCCTCGAAATGGGGGTTGAATTTTCCCAACCAATACTCAACCTTCCTCCTAACCAAGGATAACAAAGCCAAAACCGCTTTTGGTGGCTCTGAGCCCTACTCGAAACTGGAGAGCGATCCGCGCCTCGTCACTCTTTTCGCCGGAATGCCCTTCAGCATCGACTATAACGAAGAGCGCGGACACATGAACAGCCTAATCGACGTGAGAGAAACCAAGCGGATCAATGAAAAATCCCCTGGCACCTGTTATTCCTGCAAAACAGCCAACGCTCCCAGTTTATGGGATGAAATGGGGGAGGAGGAGTTCTTCAAGACTCCCTTTGTCAAATTAGGCGAGAAAATTGACCAACCCATCGGTTGCGCCAACTGTCATGAAGCTAATACTATGCGCCTGATCGTGACCAACCCCGCTCTAGAGGAAGCCCTAAAGGAGATGGGCAAGGATTGGCGCACCTTCACCCGCCAAGAGATGCGCTCGATTGTTTGCGCCAACTGCCATGTGGAATATTATTTCAAGGGTGAAGGCAAAGTGCTTACCTTTCCATGGGATCTCGGACTGAGCGCCGATAACAAGCAAATTGGCTTTAAGGATTGGGAGCACAAAATTAGCGGCGCGCCGATGATTAAGATTCAGCACCCGGAATATGAACTCTTTGCCATGAATAGCACGCACTATCGTGCTGGTGTTGCTTGTGCAGATTGCCACATGCCCTATGTTCGCGATGGCGCAGCCAAGTTCTCCAGCCACGATGTCAAAAGTCCGTTGTTCACCCCTGAGCAATCCTGTGGCACTTGTC
>JAOAHK010000291.1 GCA_026415275.1 Anaerolineales bacterium | reverse complement strand
CGGCCAATGAGAAGGACCGCCGCCCATCATCACGCCATACAGGGCAATCGCCTCGCCTTTTTGAGTGTAGACTTGCACCTTGCGGCGGATCATCATGGTCGGGGAAGGTAGGATCAACTTATAGCCGTTCTCGATATCCAAGCGGGAGTCATAAAGAAAAATGTCTTGCGTTCCTGTGCCAATATCTACCGCTAAGACTTGCATCGTTTATCCTTTAGATCGGTAAGTAATTTATGAATAGGTCATTCTCGGAGGGAGATTATACCCTCTTGTGATACTTCTTTCAAAACGGAGAATGGTCAACGAGCAATTGACGGTTAACAGTTGATAGCTTTGCATTCTGCAGGAGGGTTTTGGGTTGGAAAATTTCCGTCAGTCGTTCGCTGAAAACCGAGAACCGTTAACCGTTAACCAATTACCGATTTCCAAGATACCCCACACTCACCCCGACCCAAAGCTCAGAACGCAGCACAGTCTTCCTACAACCGTGTTCTGCGGGGTGGGTTGAGTTAGCTGGGGGGTAAATACCTAAACGCCAAGTTGCCAAGGCGCGAAGGAGGCATCAGGGAACTTGGCGATTGCGCGGTATAGGTTGTGTGCTTTGCTGTGTACCTAAAGTTCTGGAAGAGCTTCTCTTTTCAGGTATACTTGAGAAAAATTTGCTCGAACTGAGGTACTGAATGACCAAATTGGACGATGAGCTGCGACGCTGGGAGGAAAACACCCTACAACCAACGCTAAAACGCTTCCCAGAGCGCAAAACCCAATTTACCACTTCCTCTGGTATCCCAATGCCCCGCTTTCTGATCCCTGCTTGGGATGATAAGATCTATCTGGAAAAACTCGGCTTCCCCGGCGAGGCGCCCTTTACGCGCGGCATTCAGCCGACTATGTACCGCGGTCGCCTGTGGACGATGCGCCAATATGCCGGCTATGCCACCGCCGAGGAATCCAACCGCCGCTACCGCTATCTGCTCGAACAGGGGCAAACCGGCTTGTCGGTTGCCTTCGACCTGCCCACCCAGATCGGCTATGACGCTGATGACCCAATTGCCAGCGGCGAGGTGGGCAAAGTGGGCGTTTCGATTTCGTCTTTGCAGGATATGGAGACCTTGTTCCGCAATATCCCGCTCGACAAAGTCTCGACCAGCATGACCATCAACGCCCCGGCGGCGATCCTGCTGGCGATGTATATTGCCGTGGCAAAAAAACAAGGCGTGGAAATCCGTCAATTGCGCGGCACGATCCAGAATGACATCCTCAAAGAATACGTGGCGCGCGGGACGTATATTTTTCCGCCCAAACCGTCGATGCGCCTGATCACCGACATTTTCCGCTTTTGTCATCACGAAGTTCCCCATTGGAACACCATCAGCATCTCTGGCTACCACATTCGCGAAGCCGGCTCAACCGCCGTCCAAGAGGTGGCTTTTACCCTGGCTCACGCCATCGCCTACATCGAGTCGGCAATTCAAGCCGGGCTGAATGTGGATGAGTTTGCCGACCAAATTTCTTTCTTTTTCAATGCTCATAACAATTTCCTCGAAGAGATCGCCAAGTTCCGCGCTGCGCGGCGCTTATACACCAAGATCATGCGCGACCGCTTCAAGGCGCAAAACCCCCGCTCGTGGATGCTGCGCTTTCATACGCAGACCGGCGGCTCAACCCTGACCGCCCAACAGCCGGAGAACAACATCGTGCGCACCACCCTTCAAGCTCTGGCAGCGGTTTTGGGTGGCACGCAATCGCTGCACACCAACAGCATGGACGAAGCCCTTTGGCTGCCGACCGAAACTTCGGTGCGCATTGCCCTGCGCACCCAGCAGATCATCGCTTACGAGTCGGGCGTTGCCGATACCATCGACCCGCTCGCCGGCTCTTACCTGATCGAGTATTTGACCGATGAAATCGAACAGCGTGCCCAAACGTATCTCGATCGCATCGATGCCCTGGGCGGCGCCTTGGTTGCCATCGAACAAGGCTTTATCCAGAACGAGATTCAGAACGCGGCTTATGAAGCCCAAATGGCAATCGAACGCGGCGAACAAATCGTGGTTGGCGTGAACCGCTTCCAAATCGATGAAAAGATCGAATTAGAACGCCTGAAAGTCGATCCGGCCATCGAAGTTGCCCAGCGTCAGCGCTTAGCAGCGTTGCGCGCGCGGCGCGATCACGCCCGCGTGCAGGAATTGTTAGGTCAACTTGAAGGGGTCGCGCGCGGTGACGGCGCGCTGATGCCGCTCTTCATCGAGTGCGTCGAAAACGATGTCACCCTCGGCGAGATTTGTAACACCTTGCGCCGAGTTTGGGGCGAATATCAACCACCGCAGTTTTAGGAGAAACCGATGCCAACCATTCGCAAAATTAACCATCTCGCTGTTGTCGTTTCCGATATGGAAGTTGCCCTTGCTTTCTGGAGAGACGCGCTGGGCATCCCGCTTGCCGAAGTGCGCGAGGTGCCCGCCGAAGCGGCCGAGGTGGCATTCCTGCCCGTTGCCGATTCGGAAATCGAGCTCGTGCGTCCAACCACAGAGGATAGCGGTTTAGCCAAATATCTTGCCAAGCGCGGCCCGGGCATGCACCATCTCTGCCTCGAAGTGGACGATCTGGTAGGAATATTGCAACAGCTCAAGGCAAAAGGTATCCGCTTGATCAACGAAGAACCCCGCCTCGCTGCCGACGGGAAGAAATATGCCTTCATCCATCCCGAAAGCACGCATGGCGTTCTGGTCGAGCTTTATGAGGTCAATTCAGCGGATTAGAGCAGCTTTACGCCTTGAAAACCGAGCGTTTGATGTATTTTCTCTCTGCTGTTCTCGCCATTATTGGGGGAGTCGCTTACCATCATTTCGTCAAGCGAATTTCCCCCACCATTCACCCCATCGTCTCGATTGTGGGCATTTATGTTGGCGTCCTTTTGCTGAGCGGCATTCTCTTGGGATTGTTTCCCCCGGTGGAAGGCTACCGTTTCCATCTCAGACAAATCAGTTGGGTACAATTTGCCGTAGCGGTTTCGGTCTTCCTGATCGAGCTGGGTTTTGTCCTGATGTATCGTGCTGGCTGGAACTTAAGCAGCGGCAATTTGGTCACCGGTGTTATTATTAACATCATCCTTGTTGGTCTGGGCTTGTTGCTGTTGCACGAGAAAGTGAGCTTGATCAACGCCATCGGCATTGCGCTTTCAATTATTGGAGTTGCCATGATCAGTTATCGTCCTTAGTGAAGAGAGTTATCCGCAAACACAAAGTTTGCGGGAAGGGTAAGGATTTGTGACTATCGAACTACGCACCCTTTATGTCTTGCTTCTCTTCGGCTCTGCAGGGATCGTCATCCTTTTGTCCCTGATCACCTGGCAGCGAAGAGCCTACTTGGGGAGAATGGGCGTTTATTTCTTGCTCTGCATGTTGTTTTTGCTGATTTACAACCTGGGCTATGCCATGGAACTGCTGCAGGACGATCTCGAAGGGATGATGTTTTGGGTGCGCTTTGAAAATTGGGGGATTCAGCTCTTAGGTCCAACCTGGTTGTTATTCGTCATAACGTTAAGTGGAAACGAGCGCTGGCTCACTCTCAGAAAGGTTGCCGTTCTCTATGGAATGGCAATTCCTTTCCTGATTACCTCTCAAACCCTTGGGGGGGCTAATCTCTTTCATCAAAACCCACGGATTGAGACCAGCGCGGGTTTTCCCACCTTTCAGTACGACCGAACTCTGATCAATTACCTTGCCCTTGCCTATTACTCGCTCTGCATTTTTTCTAGTATCATTCTTTTTACCCGAATGTTTGCCCAACAGTCGCCCCCCTTTCGGCGTCAAATTCTTCTCTTCTGGATTGCTTCTTTCCTGCCCTGGGTTGGGGGCGCCCTGTATATC
>JAOAHK010000290.1 GCA_026415275.1 Anaerolineales bacterium | reverse complement strand
GCATGAACAACAAAAGGCAATTGACGGGCATATTCAGTTACGGTTGTAACATCCAAATACCCTCCAATGTTTGAGCCACAATGGCAAACAAAGACGCCGATGCGCGGCTCTTCACCGCTCACATCCCGTTCGGGAGGGAACTCGGGCGTGCGGGTCAACTGAAAGCGGGCACTGCTCAATTGAGCTGCAGCGCAGGCTGCTGCTCCACTAGCTTCGACCACCGATTCGGGAATATCTTTCGGTTCGCGGAAGGGACCCACCGCATAAATGCCGGGTCGACTGGTTTGCACGGGGTTGAATTTCACCGTATGGCAGAAACCATACTCATCGAGTTCGATTCCCAAGCGCCGCCCCAAATGACGCACCTCTTCGGAGATCTCCATCCCAACCGATAAAACCACTAAATCGAACTCTCGTGCCAGCAACTGCTGAGATTCGTCTTGATAAGTAATCCACAAGTTATGAGTCAGTGGGTCTTCCTTGAGAGAGCTAATCCGACAACGGGTGTATCGCACCCCGTAATTTTTTTCAGCGCGCTCGAAGTATGCCCAATAGCCCTTGGAAAAGGCGCGCATATCCATCATGAACACCTGAATCTCGATCTCAGGATGATGTTCTTTGGTCATGATGGCTTCTTTGGTGGCATACATGCAACACACCGCCGAACAGTAATCGTGGCTCTGGTCGCGCGAGCCAACACATTGCAAAAACGCAATCCGTTTCGGTTGTTTCTGATCCGAGGGACGTTGAACGTGTCCAAAGGTCGGGCCAGAAGCCGAGAGATAACGCTCATACTGCAAAGAAGTGATCACATTGGGATATCTTCCGAAGCCATATTCCTCAGAAAGCTCGGCACGGTAAATCTCATATCCCGGCGCAAGGATCACCGCCCCAACGCGAACTTCCTCACGCTGCGGTGGCATGTCGTGATCGATTGCCTTTGCCCCGCAGGCAAACACACAGCTCATGCACTCGGAGCAAACCCCACACGCCAGACAGCGCGCCGCTTCTGCTTGGGCGCTATCGTCATCATACCCCCGTTCGACTTCCTCGAAACTCGCGCGGCGCTGTTCGGGAGGTAACTCTGGTAGCGGCACGCGGCCTTGATGGCGGATTTCTCCCCGCGCGATTCGCTCTTCGATTTCCTGTTGGCTCAAACGAACCACTGGCAACTCCGGCTTAGGCGGTTTCTCCAACGCTTCACCCTGAAGGTAGCGGATGATCGACTCGGCGGCACGATGCCCGCTGGCAACTGCTTCGATGACAAACGCAGTGCCCGAAACGCTATCTCCGGCGGCAAAGACCCCTGGGCGGGTGGCAGCCATGGTGTTGGGATTGATAGCAATCGTCTGCTTTTGGGTGATGCCGACACCCGCATCGGCAGGGATAAACGCCAGACCAGCCCGCTGTCCCACCGAAAAGATAACCGTATCGCACGGGATGACAAAATTTGAATCGGGAATCTTCTCAACATGCAGACGACCGGTTTCATCGAAGTGAAACGAGGCAACCCGCATACACTCCACTCCACATGCCCGCCCGTTTTCATCCGCCAAAATTTGCTCAAAGGTCAAATCGTTGTAAATTTTCACGCCTTCTTCTTCTGCGGCTTGCACCTCCCAAGGATGAGCCGGCATCGTCTCCCGCGACTCAAGACAAGCCATAGCAACCTGTGCACCTAAGCGAACCGCTGTACGGGCGCAATCTATGGCAACGTTGCCGCCGCCAAGAACCAGCACATTTTTCCCTAACTGTAGCTCGCCTGCTTTGAGCGGCTTCCCATCTTCGCGGCGAGGGACATATTTTCCAAGCCGCACGTCGCGCAGAAAGTGGGTGTTAACCAACACGCCATCCAAGTTGGCACCAGGGATACGTAACCGGATCCCTTCATGCGCTCCAACGGCAATTAGGACAGCATCAAACCCCTCGGCGAAAACATCATCCAGATTGTTGACCTGGGTGTTCAGGCGCAGTTCTACCCCCAGGTCCAGAATATCCTGAACCTCTCTTTCGATTATCGAAGTCGGGAGGCGATACTCCGGAACACCTAAGCGCAACATACCTCCGGCGACCGGCATAGCTTCGAAGATGGTCACGCCATAGCCGGCCAGGGCCAAATCCTGCGCGGCGGTTAAGCCACACGGTCCGGCGCCGATGATGGCTACTTGGTGCGGATACACGCGCGGCGCTGGCTCTACAGGCCGACGCCGTTCGGCATACACTTTATCGGTAACGAAGCGCTTAAGGGCGCGGATATTGATCGGCTCATCGACCAAGCCTCGATTACATGCCGTTTCACAGCGATGATTACAAATCCGCCCGCAGATGCCGGGGAAGGGATTGTCCATCTTGATCACGCGCAAGGCATCCTGATAGCGACCCTCGCGGATCAAGGCAATGTAGCCTTGGGCGCGCTGACCGGCCGGACAGGCATCGCGACAGGGGGAGATGCCTCGTTTCTCGATGGCGTATGCATTGGGAACGGCTTGCGGATAGAGCTTATGGATAGCGTGTTTCTTGATCAAATTCTCGTTGAAGCGATCGGGGACGATGACTGGGCAGACCTTCTCACAATCCCCGCACGCCACACACTTGCTCGAATCCACATAGCGCGGTTGATGTTCAAGAGTGACGGTGAAATTCCCGGCTTCGCCGCGCAGATCGACCACTTGCGTCAAGGTCATTACTTCTATATTAGGATGCCGCCCTGTTTCGACCAATTTGGGCGAGATCGTACACATAGCACAATCATTGGTGGGAAAGGTTTTATCCAACTGTGCCATCTTCCCCCCAATAGCACTCTTGGCTTCGACCAAATATACCCTAAACCCTTGATCGGCGAGATCGAGGGCAGCTTGCATCCCGGCGATTCCCCCACCGACCACCATCACTGCTCCCACCGGGGTAGCATCGGCTCTCGCTGACAAGCGCATTTCCTCCTTTGGCATATTGAGCATGGCAACCTACCTTAACTCGCTATTCGTCCCGTTTTTTCGGTCTTCTGCCCCGAAATTCAACCTCCTCGTCTGTTTCCTCTTCGACCTTGCCCCGATCCTCCCTCACCTTTTGGCTAAACTTAATCGGGTTCGGTCCCAGTTGACGAAGCCTGTCCGTCATCGTTTGGGCAGCAATGGCAAACGAAGCCCCTTGACTACCCGACATAAAGAAGATCTCCAAGCGATCGCCGCTTAAACCAATCTCATCCAGAATTCTCTTAGCGCGTTTGACCCGTGCCCAACCGCGCTCGTTGCCGCGCACGTGATGGCAATTGCCAATTGGGCAAGCGACAATATAGACCCCGTCTGCTCCCTGCTCGAAGGCTTCTAAGATATAGCGAATATCAGTCTTGCCGGTGCAGGGCATACGCACAAATTTGACGTTAGCTGGATATTGAACATGTAAAATCCCTGCGGTATCTGCAGCCATATAACCACAGTAGATGCAATAAAACGCGGTAATTTGGGGCTCAAAATCTCTCGCCATTGTTTTTTCAGCCGCTGCTATAGGTTGGATTAGTGGATAGTTTCGCTCAACCATGCTCCAAGTCCTTGCTTCGGACGCAACATCATTTGCTCATCGGTGTAATGGATGAGCTGAATCACCTTGGCGGGACACTCCCCCGTGCAGGTACCGCCACCCTGGCATTGGGCTGGGTCGATAAACGCCGCGCCGCCCAAGCCGCCCACACCTGTGCGCGGTTGCTGATGGCGGGAGGGAACGTCAGCATGGGCAACCCCTCCACCTTGCTCGCCGCTGATCTCCATCCACTCGGCTGGCTGGATCACCTGCGGAATGCCAAAAGGACAGGTGCGCGTGCAGGTCAGGCAGCCCACGCACTTCTGCGGATCAACAT
Organism: Anaerolineales bacterium; assembly: GCA_026415275.1. Lineage (GTDB taxonomy): Bacteria > Chloroflexota > Anaerolineae > Anaerolineales > UBA4823 > NAK19. The sequence continues at coordinate 29 of JAOAHK010000290.1, read as the reverse complement.
ACGCTACTACTCCCCCAAGGTAAAGTGAC
>JAOAHK010000289.1 GCA_026415275.1 Anaerolineales bacterium | reverse complement strand
AGGGGATCAAAACTCCAAATCCGATCATAACCGTCATTCTCCACTCCTCCTAGCGGATTTTCCACTGCCTTTTCTGGCTTTGAATACCCTTCAATCGAGACAAATACCCGAATAACTCCATAACTTGGGTTCACTCGATCACATTTTAGAATAAACACAATAATGATCGTTGACGCTAGAGTCCTATTGTGTGCTCTTTTTCTTGATGAGGCGCAACCCGAAGCTCAAGCACTTTTATATGCCCATGTAGTCGGCAAAGAACCTTATAAAGCTCCAACCTTATTGATTTACCAGGTTAGTAATGCCATTTGGCAAGCTGAGCCCCGTGGTCGAATGACTCCTATTTGAACTTGGCTAAACAAACGGGAGAGCATTTGGTAACAGCCAATGAACATCTTTACCAGACTGTGAGAGGTGGATTTGAAGGAATCATTTGGATAAAAGAATTAAGATCTGAGGTTGCTTTTCTGCTTCAATCCCTATGAAACTATCTTCATTCATGAACATGGCTCGCTTTCCCTAGCCAACTTCTGTAGCTATGTTACAATGAAAAATGATCATTTAGCTTGTTCTTACCCTTGCTAAGCTTAGGATAAAGATGTTTCATAAATTGCAAATTTGGCGATACAAATGCATTCAAGTTGCTCAAGTTGAGTTATTTCCCATTAATATCCTGATTGGGCCAAACGCAAGTGGCAAAAGCACTTTGCTTGATGTGTTTGCTTTCCTGCGCGATGCTCTGGTAGAAGATGTTGAACAAGCCATCCGCAAACGAGCAACCGCCCTAAGAGAACTGGTATGGAATCAAAAATCGGTTTCAGAGGGTTTCGCATTTGCCATTGAAAGCGTCCTTCCTGAGCAGTTGCGTTGGAATAACTTTGAGCGAATTCGCTATGAACTTCGCGTTGGGTTAAGCACAGAAGGCTCATTGACAGTCAGCAATGAGAATCTCTGGCTCATATCAGAACGCTCAAGGGGAAAAGAAATTTCTGAAAAGCACCAACTTTACAATATACCTTCATTCCAACAAGTTATTCATAGTAGCCGTACTCCACCTGGCTATCGCCTGGTCGTTCGCAAAGTCCCGGAGAGTAACAGTAATTACTATAAATCCGAGCGGAGCGATTGGAATTTTACCTTGCGCTTTTTGCCTAATATACTAGCCTTGGTCGGTTTACCTCAGGACGAAGCAAAATTCAAAGCTGCTCTTTGGTTCCGCCAGAAACTTTTACAAGGAGTCCAAATTTTACAGCTCAATAGTATGCAAATGCGCCGTCCCTGCCCTCAGGATGCACCGCGTACATTTCAGAATGATGGTTCCAATCTAGCCATCATTGTTCAAGAACTGCAAAAGAAAGATCCAAAGCGATATGCATGGTGGATTGAGCATCTAAAAACGGTGCTAAATGACCTTGAGACCGTAGAGGTTGCCGAACGACCAGAAGATCGTTCGCTTTACATCAACGCTCGTTTCAATAATGGTCTAGTTGTCCCAGCTTGGTTGCTTTCAGACGGCACACTACGTTTGATGGCATTGACCTTGATCGCATATTTTCCGGCTAATGAGCAGATCTTTATCGTCGAAGAACCTGAAAACGGCATCCACCCCAAAGCCATTGAAGCCGTATATCAATCTCTCTCTTCAGTTTATGAAAGTCAGATCTTTCTTGCTACCCATTCACCGCTTCTCCTCGCTCTTGCAAAGCCCAAAGATTTGTTGATCTTTAGCAAAAAAACCGAAAAGGGAGCTACAATTATGCGGGGAGACGACCACCCCGCTCTCAAAGAATGGAAGGTTGGGAATAACATTGATCTGCTTTTCGCTGCGGGGATTCTCGATTGATTGATAATGAACTCTGAGACTATCGACCTAGTTGTCCTGATAGCGGATGCTGATTATGAAGCCTCAGTGGATGCATTATTGAGTTCACGAACTCAAGCGTTAGGCATCCTTCCTGTTTCCTTCAAGCTCGTCCGGGCTGTAGGTCATGACCCAGACGTACGGCTACGTGCAGAAGAGTACCTTCGGATTTATATTAATCGAGCAAAATATGCGCTTGTTTTGTTCGACAAAGAAGGGAGTGGAGAAGAAAGCGTTTCGGTTTATGAACTTGAGAGTGAGGTAAAGCACCGTCTTGAATTAAATGGCTGGGAAAATCGTTGTGAAGTGATTGTCCTCGATCCCGAATTGGAGATTTGGGTTTGGTCAAATTCGCCTCATGTCCCCGAGTCATTAGGATTGGATAACCATCGCCTAAATGAAGTTCTCAATCGTTTCCCCCACAATGACATTGGGAAACCGAATCGCCCCAAAGAGGCGATGGAAGAATGTCTTCGCGTGTCGAAAAAACCACGTTCGGCTGCAATCTTTCGCCAATTGGTCAACAACGTTAGCATCCATAGGTGCCAAGATCGTGCCTTCCAGAAACTCTGTTTGACGTTACTAACTTGGTTCCCCAAAGATGTCTAATCATCAAAGTCTGCTCAGGGGATTGTGAACCGAGAACCTCAACCTTTGCACTTAACCTGTCATCCCAGATTCGTGACAACTATCACTGTACGTTAATACCCTACAAGATAAAATATTCAATAGATTGAATATTTTATCTCGACAAAGTCAATGTTCCTCGCTGAAAATCTTACCGGAGGCATTAGGTGAATATGCTTGATTGGCTGCTGCGCATGTTCTACGGTGGGCTGGGAAACCTTTCCGCCTACCTTGCTGCTCACGTTCTCCTGTGTCTGGTGCCAGCCTTTTATATCGCCGGTGCAATGACAGCATTAATCCCCAAAGAATCGATTACCCGCTTTTTAGGCAGAAACGCCCCCAAATATATCGCTTATCCGGGCGCAGCTTTAGCCGGCTCGATCTTAGCTGTGTGTTCTTGCACCATCGTGCCCATTTTCGCTGGCATCTATAAAAAGGGAGCGGGCATCGGTCCGGCGGTCACTTTCCTCTTTTTTGCCCCAGCCGCCAATGTGTTAGCTCTTGTTTATACCGGTGGGGTGATCGGGGTCGATCTCGCCCTCGCCCGCTTAATCCTCTCGCTAACCTTTGGCATTGGCATCGGGATGATCATGGCTTTGATTTTCTCCCGCCAAGATATCGCCCATGATAAGGAAACCGATGTTCTGTTCGCCGGAAAAGGCAGCATGCGCCGTCCAGCGTTGATCTTCTTGCTCTTGCTGGTTGGTTTGCTACTCGCCGGCACCTTCAAGATTGGTTTGTTGGCTCATGCTTACGCCAACTTCACCTTGCCTATCAGTGGCATGGATCGCCTTCAGGATTTCCTATTCCGTTTGCTACCATACGACCCCAGCAAGGGAGAGGAAGGCGTCACAGCTCAAGGCACTATTCTGATTGGCTTGTTGATCTTGATTGGCATAACCTCCTGGAAAGGACTTGAAAACATCCACGAGGGATTCAATCGCTGGACTTGGATCGCTATGGGTCTGGTTGGTTTGACCTTGCTGACCGCTTCTTTGAAGATGAGCCCACACGAAGGCGGTTTGGACATCGCCTTGACCGGACGTTTTTTTGGTGTTCTGCTGGCTCTGACAGCCCTAATCTGGTTGATGTTCAAGCGCTTGAGCGAAGATGAATTGCGCGATTGGCTGTGGGAATCATGGCGATTCGTCAAGCAAATCTTCCCCCTGCTGGTTGTGGGCGTGTTTTTCGTTGGCGTAATTCGGGTTCTGATCAAACCCGAATGGATCGAAACTTTAGCCGGTCATAACACGATCTTAGGTAACCTCGCCGGTGTAGTCTTTGGCGTCTTTATGTACTTCCCAACCCTGGTCGAGGTGCCGATTGCCAATATGTTTCTCAGCCTTGGTATGCACCGCGGGCCTCTATTGGCTTACTTGATGGCAGACCCAGAAC